>CALBET010000838.1 GCA_937888665.1 uncultured Acidobacteriota bacterium | reverse complement strand
CGAATGCAGCGGGACTTCCACCACGGGCTGCTAGGTCGCGCCATGACCTCGCGGTACTCCAGCTCGACGCGGCGACCCGGGTCAGCATGCGAGGTTGGTGCGTCCCTGAAACTTTACCCAATCTTGAACCACCGGCGCCGATGAGTCCCCGCCCGCGGTCCTATAATTGGCGGCAATGGGGTTCCCCAGGCCCACACAGGTTACCTCCCGTCGCCCCACGCGCCCTACCTACCGGCTGCTGCTGATTTTCGTCGTCACGATTCTCGTCCCTGGACTGGTGCTCGGGTTCCTCGGCCTGAGAGCCCTGCTTCAGGAGCGGCAGCTTGCGGAGCAGCAGATGCGTGAACAGCTGGCCGTCATTGCCGAAAGCACCGGCCGCCAGCTGGAGCTCGACCTCAGAGATTGGCAGCAGGCCGCGGAGCAGATCGCGCTCATGGGGCCGACCGATCCTGCACGCTGGCCGGATCGGGTGCGCCTCGCCGTGACCGAACCGGGTGGCGCCGTCGTGCTCGCGGGTCGTCAGACACGACCAGACGTGCTCCCTGCCGGACAGTTGCTCTACGCGATGTTTCCAATCGCCAGGACACCGCCCGCCGATCCACCCACATCCCCTGTGACCGGACTTGTGACTAGAGCCGAGAGGTTGGAGTTGCGTGACAGACAGCTCGATGCGGCGATCGCCCGTTATCGCGAGGCGCTGGGGTCGGCCGGGCCGGCAGAGCGGGCCGGTATTCTGCACAGCCTCGGGCGAGCGCTGAAGAAGGCCGACATGCTGGAGGAGGCTGCCCGCACGTTCCGGTTGCTCGAACAGGAACCGCCGGCGCGAATCGGGTCCCTGCCCTCAGATCTCCTGGCGCTCTATGCTCTCTTGTCCGTCGCGGAGGAACCGGACAAGCCGGGGTATGCCCGTCGGCTCTATCAGGGCCTCGTCGAGGCACGCTGGCAGCTCGGGAAACCCAGCTACGCGTTCTATGCGGAGGAAGTCCGGCCCTGGATCCCGCACGATGACGACGGCCTCCGCCTGCGGGCACAGGAGCAGCGACGGTTGGCGCTGAGCCGCGCGACCGAGCGGTTCCTCGAGGACCCTCGGCCGCTGTTGCTCGATGGCGACGTCGTGAGCCTGGCCTTCTGGACCGACGAGCCGTTTGTCGCGATTCTCCTCGGTGGCCCCGTGGTCCGGTCGCAGCTCCTGCCGGCGCTGGACGACGCGGACTTTCAGTCCGCGGTCCTGGCTCCAGGCGGTCAGCGGCTGGTTGGTGACGCGCCCTCGGCTGAACAGGCCGTGGCGTCCTACACCGTGCGGCACGCCGGGCTCCCCTTGCAGCTTCAGGTCTGGCCGACCGATCCGGCCGCGCTCGAGGCGCAGGTGAGCCGTCAACAGACCCTCTACGTGGGCATGCTTGCCGTCCTGGTCGCGCTGTTCGCCTTCGGCGGCTACTTCACGGCGCGCACCCTCAGGACGCAGGTGCGGATTACCCAGATGCAGTCCGACTTTGTCTCGACCGTCTCTCACGAGCTCCGATCCCCGGTGACCGGCATCAACCAGCTGGGCGAGATGCTGCGCGATGGGCGGGTCCCCGATGATCGGCGGCAGCACTACTACGAGATGATCGTCGCCGAGACTCAACGGCTGCGGCGACAGGTGGAGAACATCCTCAGCTTTTCGCGGATGGACGATGGTCGTGCGCCGTTCCGTCTCGAACCACTGGACCCCACCGGCTGGCTTCGAGACCTGTCCGGGGAGTTTCAAGGGCGGGTGGCCGACGCAGGGTTCACCATCGAGGCGAGCATCCCGGACGCGTTGCCCGCGATCGTCGCCGACCGGGAGGCCCTCACCACGGCCGTGCACAATCTGCTCGACAACGCGGTCAAGTACTCCGGAGCGTCGCGCACCGTACAGCTGGACGCGAGTACCAACGGTGACGGTCTGACGATAGCCGTCCGCGACCGTGGCGTGGGAATCGGGGACGCGGACCGCCAGCGTATCTTTGAAAAGTTCTACCGCGGTGGCGGCGGGTCGACGCAGGGTGTGAAAGGCGTGGGCCTCGGGCTGAGCCTGGTCCAGCACATCGTGACGGCGCACGGGGGGACGGTCGATGTCGAGAGCCGCGAAGGCGCAGGC
>CALBET010000837.1 GCA_937888665.1 uncultured Acidobacteriota bacterium | reverse complement strand
TTAGCGAAACACGTCTTTCTCGAACGTCTTAACGATCTGACAAAGTAGTACTAGGGCTCTGACAGAGCCGGCGCCTGCGGTCCGGGCACAACCCGCAAGGCGTGCGGTATCACGTCGAATGCGGCCTCGACCTCCCGCTTCGACTCGCCATCGATGCTGAACGGCATCGGGGGAGCCGAGGTCACCGAGACGCTTCGCGCTTTGAACGTCCTAATGCTGTCGGCGCCCCCAACGAGTCCGGTGACATAGTTCAGACCCGCTGCAAGCAGGTCCATCGTGGGGAGCACAGGAACCACGACCACGTCGAGAAAGCCGTCGTCGAGATAGGCGTCGCGGGCAATGGTAAAACCACCCCCCACGAACCGACCGTTCGCAATCGCCAGTCCGAACACGCGGGACCGGATCGATGCCTTGTCAAGGGTCAGTACCACATCGAACTCGGGGAGCGTGCCCAGCTCCGTCGCGGCCGTCATCCAGTAGGCGAATGCGCCCCAGCGCGCCTTGTCAGCCGGCGCGAAACCGGCAGTCACCGCGTTGATGACGTGACCGGCCCGGCCGTCGTAACAGCGAACAATATCGATCGGCACCGCTTCAGCCTCGAAGGCTACTGCCAGCGCCGCCTCTGGATTACCCAACGGGACGCCGATGGATCTCGCGAAATCGTTGCCAGTGCCGAGCGGCACGATCCCCAACTCGGGCCGCTCGGCGTGCTCTGCCAGTGCGTCGACCACACGACTGACCGTGCCGTCGCCGCCGGCGACAATGACCCGCCGGACACCCTGCTCAATGGCCGAACGAACGTGAATGTTCGCGGGCTCGGCCTCCGTGATGGTGCGCACGTCGCACCCGTGACTTCTGCCGAATCGGCGAAGAAGAGGCTCGACACCACGGGCCGCCGACGCGTTCGGGTTGAAGATCACACAGGTTGAAGACGCCATCTCACGGCCCTCGTGGGTCTCACACCTCACCCGACTGTTGATGGTTCAATATGCACCAGGACATCTTGAACCCCCGGGGACGTCCCCCATCAGTCGGTCCTTCACTTCATGAGACACCGCATGCCCGTCCCGTACTGACGTCCGGCCATCAACCACCACGTGAATATCAACAAACATTCCCAAGCCACTCTTGCGAACTCGACATTTCTCAATCTCAGTGACGCCTTCAACTGATCCAGCCGTCAACCGTACGTTCTCGCTGACTCCCCTTGGTGGAGCCGCATCAAGAATCTCTCGCCAGGCAGATCTTGACCGCCCCCAGGACGCTGCTGGCAACGATGCCCCGCACGCGGTTCGCGCGCGAACCGCGTGCAGCAGATTTCCTGTAGCTTCTTGTTAGCGTTCGTCGTGACCATCTGCGGTGTTTACGTCTGCACGAGAATTCGGAGATACAGTGTGGGTCACGTCGGAACGGTGGGTACTCCGGCGGGAGCCGTTCCGCTTACCGCCGAGTGAGGCGCGCTAGAACCGTTGCCTTCACATCGGCCTCCGTCTGGCAGCCCGTCAGCTTGAGCCGTGCGTCGGCAACCGCATCGAGTATGCCGCGAATGAACGCGGCTGCGGGGAGCGTCGCACCGGTCGTGCTGGCGATCGTGTCCTTGAGTTCCTCAAGGGTCGCGCGTTGATCCGGCCTCAGAGCTACGGTGAGCTGACAACGCACGGGGCGGGCCGCCGCATGGTGAATCGCGACTTCCTGCGTCTGGCCGGTCACGCGGTCGTAGAGCGTCTCAAGCACCGGTTCTTGCCGGGGCTTCCTCCGCCGGCGTTTTCGTCCTGGTGTTACGGGGCGATCGCGTTTGATGTCGGTCCTCTTCGCCATAGGGATCAGTCGATGAAATCGCGGTGAATGCCCTGCCGAGGAGAAGTTCTCTGGACTCGACAGGCCCATTGTATCGATGATTCAGCGCGCGAACAGCGCCGAATGGTTCCTCAGGGTCGTGGGTTGACGAGTGCCGCCAGCAACTCGGCCGTGCGAGTTCGTGCGGTGCCGAGCCGCTCCTCCAGGTCGTCGAACACAAAGCGGTGTCCGGCCTGCCGCGCCTGGATCAGCGGCACTTCGGCCTGCTGATACTGCGCCTCGAACGCGGCCCGCCGGTCCTCGTCCCGGATCCGATCGATCAGGCGCTCCGCCGCCTTGAGCGACTCCAAAACGTCAGCTATCCCCTCCAGCAGCAGCCGTGCCCCCTCCGCGCGCCCTGGTCGCGGAGCGATCCCCTCTGCGCCGTGACAGCTGGCACACTGTCCTTCGAGTCCGGCCGGCGAGAGCAGGTTGGCGCCGACGCTACCATGGCAAGTCGTGCAGACCGGCACCCGACGGTCGCCGGTCTCGAGCAGTTGGTAGTGTTGGCTGCTCTGGAAGGCAACGTAGGGGCCAGCGTGACACGAGCCGCAGGTGCCCGGCAGTTGCTCGCGATGCACCGGACTCGACGGGTTGAAGCTGCCGAGCACGTCTCGATGGGCTTCCAGCGTCTCGAAGGTGTTGGGGTTGCCCCCATGACATCGCAGACTTTCCCGCAAGGCCACGGCGGAAACACCAAGCGGCAGCAGGTCCTCGACGCCGCAATCGCCGAGTTGTCCAAGGACGGGGGTGGAAGCCAGGCTGGTCGTCCGACCTGAGACCGCGTGGTTGGCCATCGTCTACGAAGTGCTGTGCGAAGGCATCGGCGCTGCTTCCCGTCAAATCGGAAGACTTTGCGTGTCCGGTCACGCTCCCGCCAGCTGACTGATACCGTGTCTCGTGGTGAAAGCCCCGAGAGCCGCCTATCGATCGGGGCGATAGACCCGAACCGTAAACGTTCGGGTATCCTCCAGCGCGTGGGGGATACATCCGTAGCGTTCCTGGACGACCTGCTCGAATGTCGTCACCAGCTCTCCGAGCGCTCTGTCGGACATCGTCCAGGTGGCCGACCACACGCGCCTGCGGAGCTGGTCGAGGACGGTGGGTACGTGGGTCATCTGCGTGTAGTGGAGTCGGCGTTCCGGCCCCGCCGCGGCAAACCCGCCGAGTATGGGAAAGTCCGTCGGCATGTGCGTGGCCCCCAGGTCGAGTTGGAGGGTCGGCAGTCGAGCGTTGACCTCGTCCCAGAGCACGCGCAGTCGGCGCCCGTCGGAGGCCTGCACGTACAGGCCGTGTGGTGACATGACGCGGGCCAGTTCGCGCAGCGCAGCTTGCCAATCTGCGACCAGGTGCAGCACGTGCAGAGACAGGGCGACGTCGAAGTGGTCGTCGGCAAAGGGCAGCTGCAGAAGATCGGCCCGCACGGCGTCGACGGAGCGGTTGGCCCGCTTCGCCACGAGCTTGCGGAGCATGGACTCTGCCAGGTCCACGCCCACCACGCGCCTCACATGTTCCGCGACCGGCAGGGCGACGCGCCCGGTGCCGACGCCGATCTCCAGCAACAGCTCGTCGCCCTTACAACGCCCCGCGACCGCGATCTCGGAGGCGATCGTCGGCGCGAGGCCGTCCGGGTAGCCTCGCGTCTCGTCGTAGTAGTCGGCGGCCCGCTCGAAGGAGATGGAGGTCTCGGGCACGCGCCAAGCTACCACGCGACCGCGCGGCGCCACCAGTAGATCAACTAGGCTGGGGCGGATGGGTTTGCCGACGGCAGAAGCGTTTCCGAATCGGGATGAACATGACGACCCTGTGATGGCGGGAGACGCGGGCTACCCACTGTCCTTCGCTCAGCAACGTCTGTGGTTCCTCGATCGGCTCGAACCGAACAGCTCCGCCTACCATGTCGCGCGCGCCTTGCGCGTGAGGGGTTCCTTGAACGCCCGGGCCCTTCACCTGGCGCTGAATACGCTTGTCTCGCGTCACGAGCCTCTTCGTACGACGGTCCGATTTCGAGACGGAGAAGCGCGACAATACGTGAACGCGCCCAGGGCCGTGACGCTCGGGCAGCTCAGTCTTCGTGATCGGCCGGCCGGCGAGCGCGAAGCGGCGGCGACGCGACTGCTGGCGGAGGCGGCTCAGCAGCCGTTCGATCTGTCCAGCGACCTCATGGTGCGAGGCGTGCTCGTCGCGCTCGACGAGCAGGATCACATCCTGCTCATCGTCATGCACCACATCGCGACGGACGGCTGGTCGCTGAACGTCTTCTTCGCAGAACTGTCCCTTCTCTACACCGCATCCTGCCAGAACCCGACACCGGCGGCCGTATTGCCTGACCTGACGTGTCGGTATGTCGACTACGCCCTTCGCCAGCGACAGCACCTGCAGGGCGAGATCCTGGACCGGGAGCTGTCCTACTGGACGCAGCAACTCGACGGGGCGTCACCCGCCGGGCTGGAGTTGCCCCGCGACCGACCAAGACCCGCCGTCCAGACTTTCCGCGGCGACCGGCTTTCATTCGCTCTGCCCCGCGACACGGCCGAGGCACTCGTGATGCTCGGTCGTAGCGAACGGGCCACCCTGTTCATGACGTCGCTGGCGACGTTTGCGGCGTTCCTGTGCCGGTACTGCGGTCAGCATGACATCGTCTGTGTCACTCCGATCACGAGGCGCACCCGCCGGGAACTGGAAGAACTCATCGGGTTCTTCGTCGACACGTTGCCGCTGCGCCTGAATCTCTCGGGCGACCCAACCTGTAGGGACTTGCTGAGGCGCGTCCGCGGAACGACCCTGGCGGCCTATGCGCATAGCGAGCTGCCGCTCGAGAGGCTGCTCGAGGCATTGCCGCACGAGGGCGACGCGAGCCGCAGCCCCTTGTTCTCCGTCATCATCGACGTGCAGAGCGAGGTGGTCCGCGTGCCCCGTCTTGCCGGCCTCGAGGTCAGCCCGATCCAGATCGACGACCGGACGGCGAAGTTCGACCTCAAACTCTCGGTTGCCCAGGTGGGACAGGATCTGAGGGGAACGGTGACCTATAACACCGACCTGTTCGACCGGTCGACGATCGAGAGGATGACGAACCACTTCCGAGTCCTCCTGGAGGGCGTCGCGTCCAACCCCGATCAGCGGGTGTCAGAGTTGCCGCTCCTCGACGAGAGGGAGCGGCGGCAGCTCATCGTGGAACGGAACGACACGCGTTCCGACTATCCCCGCGATGCCTGCGTCCATCAGCTGTTCGACGCCCAGGCGCGGCAGACGCCGAATGCGGTGGCACTCGAGTGCGCAAACGAATCCCTGACGTACGGCGAGCTGAATCGGCGCGCGAACCAACTGGCCCGGCGTCTGCGTGTACGGGGTGTACGGCCGGACACGCTCGTCGGAGTGTGCCTTGAACGGTCCCTGGACCTGATGGTGGGTATTCTGGGAATCCTGAAGGCCGGGGGCGGCTACCTCCCCCTGGATCCCAACAGTCCGACCGAGCGACTGGCCTTTGTCCTCGAGGACAGTGGCGCCGCGATCGTGCTGACCTATTCGGCGCTGCGCGCGCGGTTGCCCGGAGCCGCATCACGGTTCGTGTACGTGGACCGCCCGCGCGATGCCTGGGCACCAGAGGACCCGGCTGACGCCTCCGGACACGGTGTCGGCACGCGCCGAGATGACGCGACCGAGACGGTGGGGCCCCAGCATCTCGCCTATGCCCTGTACACGTCCGGTTCCACCGGTGAGCCCAAGGCGGTGGTCGTTCCGCACCGGGCGATCGTCCGGCTGGTGGTCGACACCGACTATGTGCGACTGGAAGAGGGGGACGTTGTCGCCCAACTGGCTGACGCCTCCTTCGACGCCATGACGTTTGAATTGTGGGGGGCGTTGCTCAACGGAGCCAGGCTGGTCGTGCTGCCGACCCACGTGGCCTTGTCAGCCGGCGATCTCGCCTCCGCCATCCATCGACACGCGATCGGGTCGATGTTCGTCACGACTGCACTCTTCAACGCACTCGTCCGCGTACAGCCGGACGTGTTTCGGGAGCTGCGCGAGCTGTTCTTCGGGGGCGAGCCGGCCGATCCGTCGCTGGTTCGAACCGTGCTGGCGCGCGGTGCGCCGACGAGGCTTGTTCACGTCTACGGTCCGACCGAGGGCACGACGTTCACCACATGGTGCGAGGTGACGAGCGTCGGTCAGGAGGCACGCTCGGTCCCCATCGGCCGTCCGATCGCCAACAGCCGGGTCTATGTGCTCGATGGGCGCCTTCAGCCGGTGCCGGGTGGCGTCGTCGGGGAGCTCTGTGTCGGGGGAGACGGTGTCGCGAGGGGGTACCTGAATCGTCCGGCGCTGACGGCGTCGCAGTTTGTGGCCGACCCGTTCAGCCCGCGACCGGGTGACCGCATGTACAGGACCGGGGACCGCGTGCGGTGGAGTCCAGACGGCAACCTGCAGTTTCTCGGACGGGCCGACCAGCAAGTGAAGATCCGAGGTTACCGCGTCGAGCTGGGAGAGGTCGAAGCCGCCTTGCGCCGCCACGGGGGCGTGAAGGAGGCTGCCGCGCTGCACCGGGAACAGGCGTTCGGTCAGCGTATCCTCGTGGCCTACGTCGTCCGCGGCGCCTCGACCGGGCCGAGCCAGGACGAGCTTCGACG
>CALBET010000836.1 GCA_937888665.1 uncultured Acidobacteriota bacterium | reverse complement strand
CTGCACTCATCTCGAAGAATACTCTGCGCGACCAGACGGTCTGGCCCGCACCACCCACAGCAATCACAGAATTTCATCGCCGGATGCCGGCGTACTCACCAACGTTGCTACTTGACGCTCCCGACCTGGCTGCGAAACTCGGCGTCGGCCGGGTTCTCATCAAGGCGGAGACACGGCGCATGGGCCTACCGTCGTTCAAAATTTTGGGCGCATCCTGGGCGACCTACCAGGCCATCTGCGCCCATATTGGCGAAGAACCAGAGCCTTGGAATAACATTAACGAGTTGGCGGCGAACCTCGCTCACCTGCGCCCGTTCACCCTTGCAACGGCGACCGACGGAAACCACGGTCGGGCGGTTTCGTTCATGGCAAGACTTCTCGGATTCGAAGCGAGAATCTTCGTACCAAAGGGGATGGCGTCTGCTCGAATTCGCGCGATGGAGGCAGAGGGCGCTGTGGTATCGGTGGTCGACGGCGACTACGACGACGCAGTGGCGCGCTCCGGGCAAGAAGCAACCGACAACTGCCTAGTGGTGTCGGACACCTCGTGGGACGGTTACACGACAATTCCCGCGCAAGTAGTCGAGGGGTACGCGACGATCTTCGGCGAGGTCGACGACGCGATCGACGCAAGTGGACTTCCCCATCCGGATCTCGTTGTTGTACCGGTTGGTGTTGGAGCATTCATGGCGGCCGCTGTTACGCACTACAGGTCAGGTGAGCGTCGCCCGATTATTGTTGCGGTCGAACCACGCGACGCCAACTGTGTTCAGGCTTCGTCGATGGCCGGCGAAATTACCCACGTACCGGGCCCCCATCGATCCATCATGGTCGGACTGAATTGTGGGCGTCCATCGATGATTGCGTGGCCACGACTGGCATCGGGGGTTGACTGGTTCGTCTCGGTCGATGATGAGGCCGCGCGGCAAGCGATGCGCGACCTGGCCGATGCAGCCGTTGCGTCAGGCGAAACAGGGGCCGCCGCGCTCGCGGGGTTGGAAGCGCTCTTGATGGATCCGCAAGGTGATGACGCACTGCCGGACCGTATGAACAGCACGATCTTGATCATGGTCACCGAGGGAGCGACCGACCCGGGTGCCTATGAGAGGATTGTTGGCCGAGCGCACGAGACGGTTGGTCGGGTTCTCACGGCGATCAACTGAGCGGGGCGCTGCGCTCGCTTGACGTCGTACATGTTTAACAATAGGTTAGAGGGCAGCCATCTGATGTCAAATAGATGGCTGTGATCACGGGGGTGAGATAATGGCACAGAATGACACGGTTACCTCGCTCGCCGCGGCAGGATTTCAGCTCCCACAGCGCCAGATGTCCATGGCTTCGCAGGTCGAAGAATCGATCCGTTTACGTCTTAGAGACGGCACCTTTGCACCCGGCGATCAGCTGCCAACCGAGAACGAACTCGCTGAGGCGCTCGATGTGAGCAGAGCGACGGTACGCACCGCTGTTGGGTCACTGGTGCGTCGAGGTCAGATAGTGCGCCGCCACGGTGTCGGGACCTTTATTGCTGCGGGCACGATGCTCAGGAACGATTTGTCTGAAGTCGTAGATTTCAACATTCTTATTGAAAGGACAGGAGCGTCCGCGGGTGTCATCTTCGATGAGATCTCTATAGGCAAGCCTTCAAAACTTGTTGCCAGTGCGCTCAAACTTGACACAAGCGACCAGGTCCTCACCAGCGCAAAACGTTTCACCGCAGACGATCTCACAGTTATCTATGTACTTCACGCGATCCCAGTTAGTGTCCTGGGGATGTCTATCGCTACGGACGCGCTGATCGTTCCACAGAGTACAGAACCACTCTTTGCATTTCTCGAGGATGCGGTCGGAATTTCGACAGCATTCGTCCTCGCTTCGATCAAGGCTGAACTCGGATCCGCTATCGGCTACCCGGGCGCCGTGGTCGAGCCGGACTCGCCGATGCTTCGCTTTGACGAGGTCGCCTTCACCAATGAAAATACTCCCATCTGGCATAGCCAAAATTGGTTCCCGCCCGGTGAGATGACGTTCGATCTCATTCGCCAAACGCAGGGCGCTGGTCATTGATAAAAATCTCATATCTGGAAACTCCAGGTATTTGACGGAACTTCGGTTGCGTCGCAAAGGCCTTCGGGTCGGAAAGAAATTGGGGGAACTCATGAAGACGATGTCATCCATATTGGTACGGCTGTTCGCCGTCCTTGCTGTCTTCGCGCTGCTCGCTGTGGCGTGCGGTAGCGATGCGGCCGAGGAAACGGTAGCGGAGCCGGCTGTCGCCGACGGTGCGGACAGCAGCGGTTGTGACGGTGAAGTAATCAACGCGGCATTCGTGTATGTCGGGCCAATCGGCGACGCCGGCTGGACGAAGAAGCACGACGACGGCCGCCTTTCACTCGAGGCCGCCCTCGGAGACTGCGTAGTAACGTCGTTCTTGGAAAGCGTGCCAGAAGGCGCCGAATCTG
>CALBET010000835.1 GCA_937888665.1 uncultured Acidobacteriota bacterium | reverse complement strand
CCCGTCACCGGATCAATCTCGGACCCCTTCGCAGAGGTGTTGCCGCCCGCATAGTTGGTGACCCGCGGGTCACTACCTAAGCGATTGGAACGCGAGATGAGTTCTGCGGCAGTTGTCTGAGTCATGACGATCCTGTTCGTTGTTGTAATTGCAGCTCTCGATCTGCCTTCCGCGGATTCAACACCCGTCCAGCAAAAACTCTAAGCGCAGCGACGACGATGCGCCACTTTCGAGCGTGGCGATGTCGCCCGACGCGCGAGCCGCTAGACGCCCGGCTACTGAAGGAGTGTTGCTTGGCTCCAACGCCATCACGTATCGCTGTCGTTGGGGCACCCGCCAGGTGTTCAGCCAAGGCAGAGTCTCTACCGAGTACTTCAGGGACAAGGCCACGTCCAACTTCGGATTGTGAACTGTCACCGTATCCTCGCCCTCGGGCAGCACGAATTGCACGACTGACTGCTGGAACTCCGCTATCGGTTCTCCAAATTCGAGCCGCTCCGAGCCGTCAGTGGATGGAATGCGAATGTCAGTGTGGGAGTCTAGGAGTGGCCAACCGAGGTTCACGTGGTACAGAATCATCCACTCCACGGGGTCGGGACCATCGTTGACAACGGTGTCATCGACGATGATCCGGGACTCGCCAATCGGTACGGTGACTCTGCGAGTAAGTCGCAAGCTATCGGCGAAGGCGGTGGCTTGGCGCACCTCGGCCTCGACGACCAACTGGGAATCGGTGATTTCACACCTGGTCACAGTCGCCGGCTGGGCGCCGATGCGACCATGCGTCCCGAACTCCTCGGTGCCGTCAGTCCCCGAGGGTCCGAAGCTATCCAGGCCGACGGTTGAGAGCAAGCCGCCGCCCCACGTTCTGACCCAACCGTCGCCCAAGTGTTCGGCGAGCCCAGGTGCGCCAAACCCCGTTGGGGACAGCCACGCGATCGGCACTCCACGATAGGTAACGCGGCCGATGTCGAGCGCTCGGTCGGGGTGAAGTTCGACCTCAAGGGCGCCACCGGAGGCGAGCCTAATGACCCTGGAGCCGCGGGCGGGCCCATCGTCGCTGACGAACTTGTCTATCCTGAAGATTTGTCCGGGGTCGCCCACGCGATCACGAACTTCACGACTGTTGCGTCCAAGAATATTCATGACAGACGGTACCTCAGAGGCTCGCCGCTGAGGAAGCGAGCAAACTCTCCCGCGACAATGGTGGCCGCACGGCGAGCAACCTGCTGGCTCGCGCCTGCGATGTGCGGAGTGAGAACAATGTTGGCTCCGGAGTCGAGCAGGTCGAACAGCGGATGCCCGAAATCGACAGGCTCGTCAGGGAATACATCGAACGCCGCTCCTGCCAAGTGGTTGGACCGCAGCGCAGAAACAATCGCGTCGTAGTCCGCGAGCGGACCGCGAGCGGCATTTATCACGAAGCCACCCGGTGGCATGAGCGCAATTCGCTCGCCCGAAAGGATACCGTGCGTTTCGGGGGTGAGGCGAGCGTGCAACGAGATTATGCCGCTGCGCAGAAACAAAGCATCAACGTTGTCGAGCCTCTCTATTCCGGCGGGCAGTTCATCCTCAGCAACAAAAGGATCGTAGACGAGCACTTCAGCGCCCATTGCCATGAGGATACGCGCGACTATCTTCCCGACTGCGCCGTACCCGACCAGACCCACGGTCGTGCCAGCGATCTCGATTCCGGAGCAATCAAATCGATACAGCTCGCCCTGCCACTTATGTGCGGCGAGGCCAGCATGCGCAGCGGGAACGCCGCGAGTCACCGCAAGCATGAGAGCGACTGTCATTTCGGCTGTCGCGATGGCATTGCGTCCGGGTGCGTTGACAACGACGACACCTCGCTCCCGGGCGGCGTCGAGGTTGACGTTAACCGGCCCCCCGCGCGAGACTCCCACAAAACGAAGATCGGGAGCGTTCTCAAATACGTGCTCAGTGACCGGTGCGAGCTGCGAGACAAGAGCGGAGCATCCACTGAGTGCCTCAATCAGTTGATTTTCAGTCCCGGATGCTTCGGAGACCTCGGCAATTTCGCCAAACGGCTGGTCAGGCCACGGCAATTTTAGCTCACGGACAACGGCACCAGGTACTGCCACTCGAACTGCGTCCGCGAAGAGTCCGGGGAGCACGAAGCTATCGCCGGCCGCGAGCACCGTCGTGTCACTCAACCTTTGGCCTTCGCCCCTCGCGAGGATGCTTTCGGCTCCAAGTCGGCGAGGGGAGCGGGCGCGCCCGGATCCTCGCGTCGTAGTCGGAACATGTGTCCGAGACGGAAGTTACCTCGATGCTGTTGTATGAGCACGGCGATGATAAGCAGCAGACCCTGCGGTACTGGCTGGTAGAGCGCACTCACACTGAGCAGCAGAAGGCCGTTCTGAAGAATTCCCATAATAATGACTCCAAGCACAGTGCCAAAAATCGTACCGACTCCACCGGTGAGCAGCGCACCA
>CALBET010000834.1 GCA_937888665.1 uncultured Acidobacteriota bacterium | reverse complement strand
CATGACGACACTGGCTCGGTATCTCATCCTTCTCAGCGCGCTGGCAGGCCCGTCATCGGCACTCGCCCAAGTGGCTCCGTCGGCGATGTCGCAAACGCCTTGGGGTGACCCGGACCTGCAAGGCATCTGGGACTACCGGACAATGACCCCGCTTCAGCGTCCGCCCGACCTCGCCGATAAGGCGGTGCTGACCGCCGAGGAGGCCGCCGCCTACGAGCAAGCTGAAGTGGAGAGCCGAGCCGACTATGACGCCCTGCCCACCGTCCACGCCAAGTTCTGGCTCGACTACGGAACCGAACTCACGGATGACCGGCGCACGTCGCTGATTGTCGCCCCCCCAAACGGGCGTGTCCCCGATCGAACCGCCGACGCCCAGGCGCGAGCGCGCGCTCGCGCCGAGAAGATGGCGCGCACCCACAGTATTCAGGACAGGAGCATCACCGAACGATGTGTCATCGGCTTCAACGCGGGTCCGCCGATGAATCCAGGAGCCTACAACAACAACGTGATGCTCTTGCAGACCCCAGGGATGGTCGTGCTCCACAACGAGATGGTCCACGAAGTGCGGGTTATTCCCTTGGATGGTCGCGAACACGTGCCAGACGGAATTCGACAGTTGCGGGGCGACTCACGTGGGCACTGGGAGGAGCAGACGTTGGTGGTCGAGACCACCAACTACACCGACCGCACGAACTACTTTGGCTCGGGCGACGCGATGCGCCTCATCGAGCGCTTCACCCGAACCGACGCCGCCACGGTGCGCTATGAGTACACGGTCGAGGACCACGAGTCGTTCGTTCACTCGTGGACGGCGTCGTTGCCGATGACCAAGACCGAGGGTCCGATGTTCGAGTTCGCCTGCCACGAGGGGAACTACGGACTGACCAACATCCTGTCCGCCGCTCGCGCCGAGGAGCGCCGCGGGGCGGTGAGCCTGTCCCGATAGCGCGTGCTGTCGTGTGACGTCGCGCCACCAGCGGCCAGCCCGCGCTGGACGGCGGGGAAAGTCTTCCTTCTGCTAGACTTCCCACGATCTCCACGCCACAAGTGGGCTGCACACAAGATGGACACTCGACTGACCACGGTTGGGGCGGCGATGGTGCTGGCTGCGGTGCTGGCCGGCGCCGGGTCGGGGTCGGCCGCAGCCCAGGGGGCGGCCGGGGCTGCGGCCGACCTGTCGGCACATCAGGCGCTGGTCGACCGCTACTGTGTCAACTGCCACAACGAGGCGGTGGTCGAGGGACGAGACCAGCCGTCATCGCCGCTCGTCGCGCAGCTCCGGGCGGCTGGGCTCTCGCTGGACACGCTTGACCTGAGGGAGGTCGACGAGCATGCGGACCAGTGGGAGAAGGTGGTCCGCAAGCTGCGCGGTGGGGTGATGCCGCCGGCCGGTCGACCGCGCCCCGACGCGGAGACCCTCGATACGTTTGTCGGGTGGCTTGAAGATGAACTCGATGAGGTGTGGGCCCGGGCCCCAGAGCCCGGACGGACGGCGACGTTTCATCGACTGAATCGTACGGAGTATCGCAACGCTATCCGCGATCTGCTGGCGATCGAGATCGACGCGGTGGACTTCTTACCGGCCGACGATTCCAGCTTTGGTTTTGACAACATCGGCGGCGTGCTCACCATGTCGCAGTCGCTGCTGGAAAGCTACCTCAACGCGGCGCGCACCATCAGCCGACTGGCGGTGGGCAGCCCGGTGCCGGCGACCACCGCGGACACCTACGAGGCGGCTCAGGACCTGCCGCAGGACAGACGGGTCGAGGGGCTGCCGTTCGGGACCCGGGGCGGTCTGGTGGTCGAACACCTGATTCCCCGCGACGCTGAATATGACATCCGGATCGACCTCACCGGCACCCGTCGGCTCGGCGTGCACCACGACCTCGAGGTGAGCGTGGACGGGGAGGCGGTGCGGCGTTTCACCGTCGGGCCCGCACCCGAGGACGGGAGCAACCCCTACGCCGACGCCTCGAAGATCGAGTTCCGGGTGGCGGTGCCCAGCGGGCCGCGGCAGATCGCGGCGACCTTCTTCAAGAAACCGGCGGCGCTGGTCGAGCAGGTGCGCGAGCCGTTCTCCAACCCGCGAGTGTCGGGCAACACCGGAGGAGGGGCCGGCGCGCAGCCTTTTGTGCAGAGTCTCACGGTCGTGGGGCCGTTCAACGCCACAGGAGTGGGCGAGACCCCGGCACGGACGCGCATCTTCACCTGCCATCCGGCGGCGGAGTCCGAAGAGATGGACTGTGCCCGCCGCATCCTGTCCGGTCTGGCCAGGCGGGCCTACCGGCGAGGGGTGGCCGAGGCGGAGCTAGCAGAGCTGCTGCGCTTCTATAGCGAGGGGCGGAGCGCCGAGGGAGGCGGTTTTGACACCGGCGTCGAGATGGGGCTGCGGCGGCTGCTGGTGAGCCCCGAGTTCCTGTATCGGGTCGAACTGGATCCGGCCGGTGTGGCTCGCGACACGCCGTATCCGGTCAGCGACCTGGATCTGGCCTCGCGGCTCTCCTTCTTTCTGTGGAGCAGCATTCCCGATGACGAGCTGCTGAGTCTGGCCGAGGCGGGCGGTCTACGCGAACCGGCCGTGTTGGCGGGTCAGGTCCGTCGCATGGTCGCCGACCCACGGTCGCGGTCGTTGACGACGAACTTCGCCGCGCAATGGTTGGAGCTGCGCAACCTGGAGACCACGGTGCGGCCGGGCGAGCCGTTTTCGGTCGCCTTCGACGAATTGCTTCGGCAGAGCATGTTGCGCGAGACAGAACTCTTCTTCGACGGGGTGGTGCGCGGCAACCGCGGCGTCGTGGAGTTGCTGACCGCCGACTACACGTTCGTAAACGAGCGGCTGGCGGAGCACTACGGCCTCGACGGGGTGACGGGCAGCCACTTCCGCCGGGTGGCGTTGCCGCCCGAGACGCACCGGGCCGGCATTCTTGGACACGGCAGCGTGCTGACGCTGACGTCCCACGCCATCCGAACCTCGCCGGTCCTGCGGGGCAAGTGGATCCTGAACAATGTGTTGGGCACGCCACCACCCGATCCGCCGCCGAATGTGCCGGCGCTGGACGACACCCGGAACCAGGCCAAGCGTCCCACGCTGCGCGCACGGATGGAACAGCACCGGAACAATCCGGCCTGTTCGGCGTGCCACGCGATGATCGACCCGCCTGGCTTCGCGCTCGAGCATTTCGACGCAATCGGTCGCTGGCGGGATGTGGATGTGTCGTTCAACGCGATCGACGCCTCAGGGGTCCTCCCAGACGGTCGTCGGTTCGATGGGGTGGAGGAGTTTCGGGCGGCGCTCATCGATCCGCCCGAGCCGTTCGTGACCACGGTGACCGAAAAGCTGATGACCTATGCGCTGGGGCGTGGGCTCGACTATTACGACATGCCGCCGCTGCGTCGCATCGTGCGGGCGGCGGCGGCCGACGACTATCGATTCCACACGGTGATTCTGGGTATCGTGACCAGTGACCCGTTTCTGATGAGGAGATCACAGCCATGATTGTGACAGGGCGCTCGCTGTCTCGCCGCACAGTGCTCCGTGGCCTGGGAGTCACCGTGGCCCTGCCGCTGCTCGATGCGATGGTGCCGGCGCTGTCGGCGGCGGCACCTGGGGTGACGGCGCCGGTGCCTCGGCTGGCATGCTTTTACGTGCCGAACGGCATGTTTCCGCCAGCCTTCCATCCACCCGGCACCGGCGGCACCAACTTCGATCTGACCCCGGTGCTGCAGCCGCTGGCCCCGTTCCGCGACCAGTTGACGGTGGTCTCCGGGCTCAGTAACTCCGGGGTGGTGAGCTCCCGCGAGGGTGGCGGCGTGCACAGCCGCGCTCACAGTGGTTGGCTCAGCGGCACCTTGCCCAAACGCACCGAGGGTGCCGACCTGCGTGGAGGCAAGACGATTGACCAGTTCGCGGCCGACACGCTGGGGGCCGAGACCGCGCTGCGCTCCCTGGAGCTGACCACCGAGTCGAGCTACCAGGTGGGCAACTGCGAGAACGGTTACAGCTGCGCCTACGTCAACTCCACCTCCTGGCGCAGCGCGACCACGCCCTTGCCGCACGAGCGCGATCCACGGGCCATCTTCCGACGACTGTTTGGCGACGGCGGCAGTGTCGAGGCCCGGCTGACCCAGATGCGCACCGACCGCAGCATTCTCGACTCCGTGACCGGGAGCATCCGACGCCTGGCGCAGCAGGTCGGTGCGCCGGACCGCGCCGCAGTAGACCAGTATCTGCAGTCGATTCGCGAGATAGAGCGCCGTATTCAGCGCACGGAGGAGAACAACGCGTCGACCCCATTGCCACAGGTCGACCAGCCGGGCGGAGTGCCGGAGGACTACGACGAGCATGTCGGGCTGCTACAGGACATGCTGGTGTTGGCCTTCCAGGCAGACATCACCCGG
>CALBET010000833.1 GCA_937888665.1 uncultured Acidobacteriota bacterium | reverse complement strand
CCGGTCGGGGTGCGCGCCCGTCGTCTTCGTCAACGGTGTCGGTGGCGGGGACGCGCCTGGGCGCCGATGCGCTGGTCGCCGCGACTCAGGAGGTATTTCCTGAGGCCGAAATCGAAGTGTGGACCGAACCTGACGACCCGGCGCTGGCGGTCACGATGTCGGTTGAGGGTGCGGGCGGAGGGCGCGATCTGCTCCTGTTTGATCCCTACAGCGGCGAGTACCTGGGCAATTCGTTGCCGGTCGGCTGGCGGCTCACCACCTGGACCCTCGATCTCCACGACAACTTGCTCGGGGGCGATACGGGGCGAAGGGTCAACGGCGTGGGCGCGGTGCTGCTGGCGGTGCTGGCCCTCACCGGCCTGGTCATCTGGTGGCCCGGTGTCGAGGGGTGGCGGCGGGCCCTGCTGGTCGATTGGCGCGCGAACTGGCGGCGGGTGAACTGGAGCGTTCATGGCGCCTTCGGGTTCTGGACCCTGCTCTTTATCCTCATGTGGGCGTTCACCGGGATCTATCTGGCGTTCCCCGAGCCGTTCGCGGCCGTCGTCGACTACCTGGAGCCGTTCGAGGAGGACAACTTCGACCCGCGCACCGGCGACCAGATTCTGTTCTGGTTCTCGCGCATGCACTTTGGCCGGTTCGGCTGGGCAACGAAGGCCGCGTGGGCGGCCATCGGGCTGGTGCCGCCGGTCATGCTCGTGACCGGCACCATCATGTGGTGGCATCGCGTGGTCCGGCCCTGGCGGTCTGCCAGACGCCCGATCGGGTCCTAATTACATCGCCGGCTGTCGGGACGGTGGACGGGACGAACCAGTATAGAATCAACGGATCCGTGAGCGCGCCGATCGACCGGCGCGGAGGAGACATACATGAGCCTGATCGGTATCCGCAACACACGTCGGCGCGCACGACGCCTGCCGCCGACCGTGTGCACGCCGCTGCTCGCAGCCGTCGTTCGGATCATCGCCACCGTAGCGGTCATGGCCGCCATGGCCACGCCGTCATTCGCCCAGAGCGGGGCGGATCCGGCCGACGTACCGGACCTCGCCGGCGTGTGGGATGGGGGCGGACGCGTGCGACCGGTCAACGGGCCGAACATGCCGTGGGTACCGGGCGAGAACTTCCCGGTGCTGAACGAGCGGGGACTGGCGTATCAGTCCGTGTTCGACGAGGCGATTGCCCCCAAGTACGACTGTGTGCCGTCGGCGTCGCCGGCGCTGCAGTACGACCCCTACATGATGGAGGTGACGCAGTGGCCGGACCGCGTGCTCGTCCGCTACGAGAAGGACGATCAGATACGCACCTTCTGACTCGACGGCCGAGAGACGCCGTCCAACGACTTCACGGTCCAGGGATTCTCGGCCGGCCGCTACGACGGTGGCGCGCTCATCGTGGAGACCACGAAGTTCGCGTTCGATGTGGCCGGGTTCGACGACTACAACGGAATCCCGTCGTCGCAGCAGAAGAAGGTGACCGAACGGTATTGGCGCGAGGGTGAAGAGTTGCGGATGACCTTGACCGTCGAAGATCCGATGTTCCTGCGCGAGCCGGTGTCCTACACGACGCGGTGGCTCCCGGGGCCTGAGGGCTACAAGCTGCAGGCGTACAACTGCGACCCGTTCGAGGCGGGGCATCCGCGAAAGTTCCTGATGCCGAAGTATCGCTAGTTCGTCTTCGGACGGGCCGGTCGTCGCGTCAAGGGGAAGTCAAGGGAGGCCGTTGTGAAAGCTCTGTTGTGCTTGTCGGGAATGGTGCTGGTGGGCGCGGTGTTGGTGACGAGCGTGGGGGCGCACCACGCGAGCGGGCCGTTCTACGATCCGGAGAAGAGTGTCGAGGCGATCGGCACGGTGACGAAATTCGTCTTTCGGAACCCACATTCGTTCGTCTATGTCGACGCGGTGAACGCGGATGGTTCGACCACGGCCTGGGAGATCGAAATGGGCGCGTCGGTCACGATGAGCCGGCGCGGCTGGACGCCCGACACGATCAAGGCCGGTGACCAGATCAAGGTGGTGGGCCAGCCGTCGCGCGCGCCCGGGACCTTCGGGATGTGCTGCGCCGAGCTGACCAAGCCGGACGGCAGTCCGCTGCGGCCCTAGCTCTAGCAGCCCCCGGGTGGAGGACCCGTCCGCGAGTCCTCCAGCGCCGGGCTCCCCGGGCTGGTCGGATACCAGAAGCGCGTGTGGCAGTTCTCGCACGCCACATCCAACCGATCGCCGCCCGCCAGCAAGGCATCCACGTCGCGGGCTCTGACCGCCTCCAGCATCACGACGCCGGCGTCGTGGAGTTCTCGGGCTGACCGTTGCCAGGCGTCCGGACTGTCGGCGATACGCGCCGCAATCTCATCCGGCTCCAGGTCCACTCCAGGCAACTCCGACACGGCCCCCGTGTCAGCGACGCGTCGGTTCTCCATCTGGAGGAGGTTGCCGGCCTCCAGCAGCAGAATCGCATCCTTCTCGAGCGCGAGCCACTCATCGTCCGTTTCGGGGCGCTGTTCTTCGAGCCCGTCCGCGGTCGAGGTAACGACGACGGCGTCCCACATCGCGTCGGCCGACGGGTCGACCATCCACCGCATCAGGTCTTTCACCGTTGCGGTCGGCTGGAACGCCTGGACTGGCGCTGGCGACGGCGCGGGATCCGGACCGCTGCAGCCCGCGACCAGCAGGGTCGACAGCAGCAGCCCGTGGTGAAAGCCCCGCTGCATTCGAACGGCGCTGCATCCCGCCGCGCAGCGTTGCTTCTCGGTCGAATACAAGGCGGTATTCTCGCTCGGCGCGCCTTGCGGGGCGGGCGCATCGCCGTTCTCGGTGCGACGCGGGGTTTCACCACGGGCTGCTGGGCCCGGTGGGCTCACGCACGACGCGCCGCGGTCGCGCCATCGATGATGAACACGAGTGTCGACATGATCAGCGCGAAGCCGATGCGGCGAGCGGGTCTGTCGTTGTCACAAATTGGTCAGAGGAGGCGGTGCCAGGTGAAGAAGAGCACCGCGGCCAGCCCCTGCAGGCAGGCGAAGCCGCTGACCAGTGTCTGACGCCGCCGGTCGGCGAGCACCAGGGCCAGATACAGAAACATCGGGAAGAGCAGGCTCGTCGCGCGTCCCACCGACAGGAAGCCGCCGAAAAGCAGCGGTGGTCCCACGTACAGCAGCATGAAGAGCCCGTATTCCGGGCCCAACCGGCGAGTGACCGGCCACATGAGCGTGCAGGCCAGCACGGCCGCCATGGCGTTGAGCGCCGCGATTGGCTGCGTCGACGCGTACTCGCCCCCCCACCCAGCCTGGGTTCCGAGCGGAACGATCAGGCTGGGAAACTCCGCATAGCTGCGCCCCCAAATGGTGTGGGCCTCCAACCAGGCGAACGGGTCGCCGGTCAGTGAGTAGGTGAACCCCGAGTAGATCAGCATGCCGACCAGCGGCATGGCAGCGACGGTCCAGGCCACCACGGCGTGTCTCACGAGCTGTTCCCGCGCAACACCCGACGCCCGTTGCGCCAACCACTGCCGCAGGCCAATGACCGCGAGCGGTCCGGCAAGCAGACACCCGTTCGGGCGGGTCAGCCCGGCTAGCAGCCCCCACGCGGCCGCGGAGATCCACGCTTCATGCCTGAACTGATAGAACGCCGCGACCACCGCCAGCAGCAGCAACGATTCGGTGTAGGCGGCGCTGAAGAAGATCGCGAACGGATAGGCCGCCATGAGGAGCAGGGCAGCGCCCGCGGACCGGTCGTCCACATGCTCCCGGGCCAGTCGGTAGAGCCAGACCATACCCCAGGCAAAGGCCAGCCACGAGACCAGCAGCCCGGAGCCCAGGAAGAACTGCTGGAAGCGCTCCAGGGCGAGCCGCGGTGGAAGATCGAGCGGTACGCCGAACACCGACTGGGCGCCGAGCAGATTCGCCACGCCCTCCGCGATGAGCGGGTATGCGGGGAAGAACGCAATGTTCTGCTGCCCCTCGGTCGCGGCCGACCACTGGTAGCCTTCTATCGCGACGTTCAAATACCAGCCCGTGTCCCAGCGCAACAGCAGATTCAGCGCCTCGTTGTCCGACACCCGGATCGGCGGAGCCCCCTCTGGGAAGCCGATCGACGACACGGCGAGATAGCCGACCAGCAGCACCGCCGGCCGCGTCACGACCACAATCGGCCAGACGGCCCGGACCGCTTCCGTCTGCGAACTGTGAACGAGGCCGTTCCAGACTCGCTGATGCACCGCCGGTGTCCGCACCAGGTAGTGGCGCAACCCGCAGACGACGGCCACCAGGAACAACGTGCGCCACGGATCGCCTATCGACAATCCTCCCAGGCGGAGAGGACCAAAGACGGCGACCCGTACCGTCAGCACGCTCAGGATGACGGTGGCGAAGTCGGCAACTCGCACCCAAGGTGGGAGCGGCGGCGGTGGCATGACGGTGCTGTTCACGGGCGGGCCGTACGGGAACGCGGCCAACGAGCCGATGACGGGGCCCCGTGACGCGAGGTCGGGTACGTCGCGCTCATTGTAGTCTCTCGCCCGTCCTCATCGCCCCTGCACCCGGTGAGCCGCGGTGGCGCGGTCGACAATAGAGACCAGGGTGGACACGATCAGCGCGTAGCTGATCAGCCGCGCCGCCAGCATCAACCCAGACGTCAGCGCCGGACCCACCTCGAGTCGCGCGCCGGCGAGTACCACCAGCGCGGCGCTGCCCGCCAGGCCGTGAGTAAGTCCAACGAGCAACGGCGCGCGTTTGGGGCGGTGGGAGGGGCTCGGTGCGGGCGGTCGGCGGGCTCCGTAGATGGACCGTGCACCAAGGCCGATGAGGACGAGCGCAACCAGGAGCTCGAAGATGGAGTCAAAGCCTGCGGGGAGACTCCCGCGCAGCAGCAGCACAGGGACGGCGACGGCAAAGAG
>CALBET010000832.1 GCA_937888665.1 uncultured Acidobacteriota bacterium | reverse complement strand
CTCATCATCGGGAAGGAACATGCTCACAAGTAAGCGGATCCTTCTCTTTCCAGACGCCTGCGGTCGCAATGTGGGCGCGGTAGCCTGACCGCATCACGAAGGAGTCATTGATGACCGGTGTCCGCGCTGCCCTCGTCCAGACTGCATGGACCGGGGACCAGGAGTCGATGATCGTCGCGCATGAAAACTATGCGCGCCAGGCGGCCGCCCAGGGTGCTCAGATCGTGTGCTTCCAGGAGTTGTTTTACGGACCGTACTTCTGTCAGGTCCAAGACCCGAAGTACTACTCCTACGCCGAGAGCATCCCTGGACCGACCACCGAGAGGTTCGCCGCACTCGCAGCTGAACTTGGCATCGTAATGGTGCTCCCGATGTATGAGGAGGATCAGCCCGGCATCCTCTACAACACCGCAGCCGTCGTCGACGCCGATGGCCGATACCTCGGCAAGTACCGCAAGACGCACATCCCGCAGGTGCAGGGCTTCTACGAGAAGTTCTACTTCCGTCCCGGCAATCTCGGCTATCCGGTATTCCAGACCGCAGTAGGACCGATCGGCGTGTACATCTGCTACGACCGGCATTTTCCGGAGGGGTGGCGGGCGCTGGGCTTGAATGGAGCGCAGATTGTGTTTAACCCCTCGGCGACCCACCGCGGCCTGTCGTCCTATCTATGGAAGTTGGAGCAGCCCGCGGCTGCTGTCGCGAACGAGTTCTTCGTCGGTGCCATCAATCGCGTGGGGGTCGAGGCCGAATACGGCGACAACGATTTCTATGGGACAAGCTACTTCGTCGACCCGCAGGGGGCTTTCGTCGGTGAACCCGCAGATCCCTTTTCGCCCGAACTCCTCGTGCGGGATCTTGACCTGAATCTGCTTGCCGAGGTGCGCAATCGCTGGGCGTTCTACCGTGACCGTCGGCCAGATGCCTACGGTGATATCACTCGCGCCTGACTGGCCGGGTCAACGAAGGGAGCAAGCGCGATGGATCTTGGTGTCGTTCTGCAGTGCACACCGCCGGCCGCGCGGGTAATCGACCTGGCACGCCGTGCTGAAATGCTCGATTTCACCCACGTCTGGACCTTCGACTCCCACATCCTCTGGGAAGAGCCCTACGTCATCTACTCCAAGATCCTCGATGAGACGCGCAAGGTCGTTGTCGGACCGATGGTGACAAATCCGGCCACCCGCGACATCACGGTGACAGCATCGATGTTCGCCACCTTGAACGAAATGTACGGGGATCGCACCGTCATCGGGATCGGTCGGGGTGATTCTGCGGTCCGCCTGACGAATGGCAAGCCTTGCACGGTGGCGGAGCTGCGCGAGGCTGTCATGCAGCTGAAGGATCTGACCAACGGTCGCTCGATTGATTACAAGGGCAGCACAATCCGTCTACCCTGGGCCACTGACGCAGCGACGCAGGTGTTTGTTGCCGCTTACGGACCGAAGGTGCTCGCGCTCACCGGAGAGGTGGGTGACGGTTTCATCCTGCAGTTGGCTGATCCGCAGATCGCCGCTTGGACGATCGAGGCGGTGCGCAGCGCCGCGGCGTCAGCCGGGCGCAATCCTGATGACGTCTACATCTGTGTCGCCGCACCGGCCTATGTCACCGACGATGTCGCGCACGCACGAGATCAATTGCGCTGGTTTGGTGGCATGGTTGGCAATCACGTGGCCGATATCGTCGAACGCTATGGCGAGGGGACCAATGTTCCAACGTCACTGACCGACTACATCAAGAATCGTCAGGGCTATGACTACAACGAGCATGGCCGAGCCGGAAACACGCACACCGACTTCGTGCCCGATGAGGTGATCGATCGTTTCTGCATCATCGGCCCGGTCGAAGAGCACATCCGCCGCCTGAGGGAACTCGAGGCGCTCGGGGTTGACCAGTTTGCGATCTATCTGCAGCACGATGACAAAGAGGGCACACTGGCCGAATACGGCGAGCGGATCATCCCGGCTTTGAAAGTCGACGTCGCAGCGAAGTCATAGCCAGTCCTTCCAGTCGAGCTATTCGCCCCACATTCCAGCGAACTCAAAAGCAACAACATTTTCCTGTCCTACGACCCACGCATCGTGACCAGGGCTCAATGCATAAGCGTCCCCAGCGGAGTACGTGCCCGTACTGCCATCTTCATGCTCAATCATCACGGATCCAGAAACCACTACGCCAAGATGTGTGGCCTGGCACGAATCTGTGCCCACTATGGGAGCCACATCTTTTGACCAACGCCACCCGGGGGCGAGGCTGAACCTTTGCACTCGCTGTCCCCCAACATTTACTGCTTCAATTTTCGCATTATTGAACTTGTCAATTACCTCATCGGCTGAATCAAAGCTCTTTATTTCTAAGCCGCTCATTTTGTCGCCCTTTCGCATCAAATTAATCGCTCATCACTAAATATTCGGCTAACGGCACACCATGCTAAATGCCAACGCCGAGGGTATCTGCCAAACGCAAAAAGCGCTTGACGTGGGTCGCTATTTTTTCTCAGGTAGCTCTAGTCGAAGATGACGTCGAAATGCGCCACACACTAACCGGGGGCAGGTCACCAGACTTGCTGTGCGCCCCTCTATTCAACGAGAAATGTCAATTTCTGTGATTCGAGATTGACACCTGCATCCGTACGCATCTTTTGAATCTCAGGACTGCTCATGGCTTCTTGCATCTTTTCCATAGATTCAATGGGTGTTGTTAATCGGTGGCCTATATATCTGTACTTAGTCAGTCGAAAATTTTTAGGAATATCCCGGCGCCTTTAACTCGCGGATCTGGGGC
>CALBET010000831.1 GCA_937888665.1 uncultured Acidobacteriota bacterium | reverse complement strand
GCGTGCGTGAAGACTCTCCCCGATGATGGACTTGTACCGGAAGAACGCATTCTCCACACGGGCCTGCTGATGGTAGCCCGAGTCTCGCTTCCCAGTGGCGCCGTCCGGCTTTGGTGCATGAATGCCAGGGTCGCCGGCTCGCCGTACCATGCCGTGGAGGGAGCGAAGCCATGGCCTCGACGAAATCCAGCAGGGTGAACCCCAAGTACAAGAAGAGGTATCGGGTCGGGAACTGGCCGGCGTACGAGCGCGGGCTGCGCGCCCGAGGCGACAGCGGCGGCCTGATCAACAGCGAACAAGGCAAGCACCCACCGCCCCGTCAGGCTGCGACGACGCTAATCCGTCCCGCCTTCCGCGAACGAGGTTTTTGTCGGATGACAATCTCGATGTCCCGGTCGAGGGCCGTCAGTAGGTTCATTAGGCGTTCGACCGAGAAACCGGCAAGCTTGTAGTGGCGCAGTGCGGAGACCTTCGGTTGTGTCACTCCCAGCACCTTCGCGGCTTCGGCCTGAGACAGCTTGCGCTGTTCGAGCACCTGATTCAGTACGTACGCCAGGCGCAGTTTTGCTTGCCGCTCGGCCGCATCCGGATACCCGAGGTCTGCAAAGACGTTTTTGGTGCCGCGAACGATGACGGCGTCATGATCAGCGTTTCGGCTTGCCATAGTGCTCCTCGTAGTCCGTTTCAGCCGCCTTCAATCGGGCGGCCACAAGGTCGACATCCCTTTTGGGCGTCCTGGTGCCCGAGGGAGACTTTTTCTGAAACGCGTGGAGGACGTACACCGCCTTCTCAAACCGAACCGTGTAGACGGCTCGATACGCGTTTCCATCGTGCGATTCAACGATCTCCAGCACGCCCGGGCCGAGCCCCTTCCATGGCTTTGCTGTCGGTGCCGTTCCCCCGAACTGCGCAATGCCGAGGGCGTTTCCCATGTCATCCTTGACCGCAGGGGGAAAGCTGACGAAATCGCGCTTGGAGGGCCCGACCCAGTGCCGCGGCTGCTCGTCCGCGGCCAGAATACGTCGCACCTGAGCAATTATCCCAGTTTTGGGATATTCAAACAAGCTGGGGTCGGCGAAATCACTATCTGTCCCGACATCCGCGGAGATATCACGTCCTGTGTCTGCGGTCGATCTTCCGGATGCTGGACCTTGATCTCTCCGCGCCCGACCACACGACGCTCTCTCGACGCGGCCAACACCTCGACCCTACGCTGCGTGAGCGTCGACCGCCGGCCCCCTGCATCTCGTCGTCGACAGTACGGGGCTTTCGATCGCGGGCGAAGGGGAATGGGCCGCCGTGTCGCGACGGGGACCGCGGTCGAGCGCTTGAGATCGCACGATCAAGGCTGTGGAGGAGATCGGACGGCGGCGATGGAAGAAGGATTCGGGCTACCATCACCAGGCCCGCGGAGAGAACGCGTTCTTCCGGTACAAGTCGATCTTCGGAGGTGCCCTTCGAGCGCGCGGTCCAACGGGGCAGGAGACTGAGGCCGTCCTCGCATGCAACATCCTCAATCAGATGACTCAGCGTGGTCGCCCCGCATCCTACGTGATCGGTCGGTGATGGGCGGATGGGTTGGGATCGCTGCTGGCAACGTCCGATTCATGCACCAACGCCCCAGGCCGTCGGTGTCTGGCGAGAGGTGACCTGTGTCTGAAACTGAAGAACGGATCATCACCTCATCGGGGGCCGAGCCTGCCTGTCCAACGTCAACTTGACAATGCCATCGACCCCGATGCCGAGTCCAACTCGAACGGCCCTCGCCAGCGTCGCCCTGTACGGCGGAATCGCACTGCTGTTCTGTGCGCCGCTGTTCGAGTCGCCCCACGGATTGGGGGGCTTCGACTGGGACCAGCATCTCTTCTACTACGGCTCGGTGCTCAAGAGCGTCGTCGAGTACGGAGCCGCGCCATTCTGGAATCCGTGGTACTGCGGCGGCAATGTGCTGTGGCAGAACCCCCAGAGCGCCCTGCTGAGCCCGGTGTACCCCCTGGCGATGCTGACGTCCGTGTCGCTGGCGATGAAGATCAACATCTTCCTCCACTACTGGGTCGGCCTGGTCGGGATGCATCTGCTCCTGAGAAGGGCGATTGGCGTGTCGTCTCGTCCGGTCGTGGCTTATCTGGCCTGCGTGTTCGCGCTGTCCGGCGCTCACGCGCTGCACTTGAGGATGGGGCACAGTACGTTCCTTCCGGCGTTCTATCTACCGCTCCAGCTCTATTACACGATGCGTGCCGTTCACACCGGTGCCGTACAGCCGGCCCTGAAAGCCGGCGGTGTGCTCGCCCTGGTGGTCTACAACGGGGGTGTCATCATAGCCGCGATGTCCATCGTGGCCGTGGGCGGCTTTGCGCTGCTGGCCAGTGTGGGATCCAGGCGATGGCGTCCGGTCGCGGTGGCCGTGGTACTCGTCGCGGCCGGACTGGCCTATGCGGCGCCGAAGGTGGTCCCGGTCGCGCGTTTCGTCACCAGCGAACGGTTCTTCGATACCCGTGGCGGCATGGATCGGGCGGAACGCCAATCGGCCGAGATGATGCTGCACGCCTACGTGGACCGGGACCAACAACATGGTTCCAAATTCGACGACCAGCTGCACGGATGGCACGAGTACGGCAACTACACGGGGGCGCCATTTGCGCTGCTGTTTCTGGCCAGCCTGGCCTGGATCGTGCTCCCGGTGGACACGGACCGCCGTTGGCTCGGCGTGTCGCTCGCGGGCACGGCGGTGTTGCTCCTCAGCGTGTCGGCCGGTGAGTTCGCCCCGTTTGCCCCGCTGTCCCT
>CALBET010000830.1 GCA_937888665.1 uncultured Acidobacteriota bacterium | reverse complement strand
GCCTGCGCCACGGTACGCATCGAGGCGCTGCGGTCGGTGAGACTGCAGATCTGACGAAGTAGTACTAGGGGACGTCGCCAGGTGCTGCTGGCGCGGTAGCGAACACGAGTGGCGGCCCCTCAAGTGATTGACATATGACGTTCTCGGAGATACTCTTTCGTCCCTTGAAGGGTCTACAGTTCCCCAGACATTGCCAGTGTCGCCCACCGCTCGTACACTACACTTTCCTATGCCAAGTGTCCGCTGTTGAAGAATCCACTTGAGCACTCGCTTTGGGTTAGCCGTGCCGATCTTGCTGACGCTTCTCGTCCGCGTGTGGACGGGACGGAAGCCACGTTCGTCCACACACGTCGTTACTATCAGTGAAAGGGGCCGCGCGCCATCATGGAATCCATTATTCGCAACCTGAAGACGGAAAGAGCCGCATTGCTCGCCGCGCTCGCGAAGATTGAGGCGGCGCTCGCCGCGCTGACCGGCGGTGAGACAAAGGCTCCCGCACCGAAGGATGGGTCCGGCGATGGGGCCGCTCCGAAGCGTCGGCGTCGTCGCAAGATGACCGCTGAGCAAAAGCTCGCCATTTCCGCACGCATGAAGAAGTCGTGGGCCGCTCGCAAGCGGAAGGCCGCCCGTAAGTAACGCGCTCCTGCCCAGCGACGGACGCGGGCCATCTGTCCGCGTCCGTCATTCCTCCCACTTCCCCTTCTCCGTTCGTCTTTCGCCGGTCATCTTTCACCGGTCTTGGCTCCTCGGTGACGACCGTACGCCCCCGCGCGCGGTCGGGTTGGCCGGGTCGTGCCAAAGGGTGCGTATCTGTCGATGACGGGTTGCAGACGTACCGCGACAAGCCGAATCGAATCTGGCAGAATGCTACGCACGGAGTCCAATCTTGACGAAGTGCTCAACAAGTGGCCGCCGCTGGCGGTTCACCGTCGGAACGGTTGACCATGGTCGCACGAGGACACGATGCACCCATTCAAGGACGCGATTCGCGCGGAGACACGACGTCAGTTCTTCGGCACGGCCGCCACGGGCATCGGCGGGATCGCGCTGGCCAACCTGCTCTCGACCGATACCTTCGCGCTGCCGCAAGCGGGCGGCGTGGTGGGCGGGCTCCCGTCTCTACCGCACTTCGCGCCGAAGGCGACGCGCTGCATCTATCTCCACATGATGGGCGCCCCGCCGCAGATGGACCTGCTCGATTACAAACCGACGATGAAGGATTGGTACGACAAGGACCTGCCGGAGTCGATCCGTCAGGGCCAGCGGCTGACGACGATGACATCCGGACAGTCGCGGTTTCCGATTGCGCCGTCGATCTTTGATTTTGCCCAGTATGGGCAGAGCGGCGCGTGGTTCTCCGAACTGCTCCCGCACACGGCGAGCATGGCCGACGACCTGGCGGTCATCCGGTCGATGCATACTGACGCGATCAATCACGAGCCGGGGATCACGTTCATTCAAACGGGCCAGCAGATTCCCGGTCAACCGTGTATCGGCTCGTGGTTCGCCTACGGCCTCGGTAGCATGAACGAGAACCTGCCGACGTTCGTCGTGATGAACGCGGAGCGGAGCCATCCCCGAGCCGGGGTTCCGGCGGTCTCGGCCAGGTTGTGGAGCGCCGGCTTCCTGTCTCCTGAATACGCCGGGGTAGGGCTGCGCACTGGGTCGGACCCCGTGCTCTTCCTCAAGGATCCGCACGGCGTGTCGCCAGCCGTGCGTCGCCAGATGCTGGACGGTCTCGGCGACTTGAATCGATTGCGACACGAGCAGATCGGCGACCCCGAGACGCTGGCGCGTATCGAGCAATACGAGATGGCCTTCAAGATGCAGTCATCCGTACCTGAGATGGCCGATCTCTCGAGTGAGCCAGAGCGTACGTTCGAGCGGTGGGGCGAGGAAGCGAAGCAGGCCGGGAAGTTCCAGAATGCCGCGCTGATGGCGAGACGTCTCGTTGAGCGCGGCGTGCGATTTGTCCAGATCTACCACCGGGGCTGGGATGTCCACTCGTTCGCACCGCAAGTGTTGCCGGCGCAGGCGCGAGACGTCGACCGCGCGGCCTGGGCTCTCATCCAGGACCTGAAAGAGCGGGGGCTCTTCGATGAGACGCTCGTAATCTGGGGTGGTGAATTCGGCCGCACAATCTATTCACAGGGCCGGCTGACCCCCACTGACTACGGTCGCGACCATCACCCTCGGTGCTTCAGCCTGTGGATGGCCGGGGGCGGTGTCAAAGGTGGCACGGTCTACGGAGAGACGGACGACTTTTCGTACAACATCGTGAAGGACCCCGTGCACATCCGAGATTTTCAGGCGACTATCCTCCACCTGTTCGGTATCGACCACGAGCGGTTCACCCACAACCATCGTGGCCTGGATGCCAGGCTGACCGGCGTCGAACCAGCGCGAGTGGTACACGAGGTCCTGGCCTAGCAGCCCGTGGTGGAAGTCCCGCTGCATTCGAGCGGCGCTGCCATCCGCCG
>CALBET010000829.1 GCA_937888665.1 uncultured Acidobacteriota bacterium | reverse complement strand
CAGCTCACGGATGTTGCCGGGCCACCGTTGCTCCATGAGCACTTGCAACGCCGAGTCGGAAATCTCCCGAACCTGTTTACGGAATCGGACGTTGTATCGCCCAAGGAACAGTCGGACGAGGTCCGGGATGTCCTCGACCCGTTCGCGAAGCGGCGGCATCTTGATCGGGATGACATTGATCCGATAGTACAGATCGTCACGAAAACGGCCGTCCTTGACTGCCCGGTCCAGATCCACATTGGTGGCCACGACCAGTCTGAATTTGGTCTTGATCGGTTTGGTTCCACCAACCCGTTCGATTTCTCCCTCTTGAATGGCGCGCAACAACTTGGCCTGCAGATCCAGGCCCAGGTCCGCGATCTCGTCCAGGAACAACGTGCCGCCTGCGGCCAGCTCGAACTTGCCGAGTTGCTGTCGAAGCGCGCCCGTGAAGGCGCCTCGCTCGTGCCCGAAGAGCGTGCTTTCCACCAGATCTTTCGGGACCGCGGCGAGATTGACGGCGATGAACGGCGCCTCGCCTCGTCCCGATTCGCGGTGGAGCAGCCGGGCCAGGAGCTCCTTGCCGGTGCCGCTCTCCCCTTGAATGAGCACCGTCGCGGGCAAGCGGGCCACCCTCTGCGCGAGATCGACGATCTCCCGCATGGCCCGGCTGGGGCCGAGTACGAACTCGCGCTCACCTTGTTCCGCGACCTGGGCGTTGAGCGTGATGAGTTGTCGGCTGAGATCCTGGCGCTCCAGAGCGTTTCGGACGAGCGAGCGCAGCCCGTCGTAGTCGAACTCCTTCGTGATGTAGTGGTAGGCGCCTTGTTTCATCGCCGCCACAGCCACTTCTACTTCACTGAGGGCCGAGACCATGATGACCTCGACCAGACTGTAGTTCTCGCGGACGATGCTGAGCAGATCCAGACCGCTGATGCCGGGCAGGCGAACATCCAGCAACATCAGGTCCACGTCCTCTTGCTTGATAACGGCGAGCCCTTCCTCGCCAGTCGCCGCCGTTAACACGCGGTAGCTGCGCTTGAGGATCGCGGTCAGCGTGTCACGCATGCCCTCGTCGTCGTCGACGACAAGGACCGTCTTGGATATCGGACTCATAGACCTCAGGACCCGCTCCTCACGCCTGGCCGGACGGGCGCCGCGCCACCCAGAAATCCGAAATCTGTGGCGGCCAGGGTCCGAAGGGGAATTTTCATTCTAGAGGGCGGCAAGGGCCAGAGGCAAGGCGGTCGACCCGGCGCCCGCCAGCCAATTCAGTTTCACGTATCACGATCCAGTCGACCTCATGGGAACAGGTCATCGAGGGTCAAGGCGGGTTCCGCGACAGATGTATCGGAATGCCGAAAGAGACGCGGGTCCACCGAGCGCCCAGTTCGTGAAATAATTTGCGGGAGAGTTGTGCGACGGGTATCCCGAGCAGCCGGCGGCGGAGGCCGCCACAGGCTATTGCCGTGTCGCGTCCTTGATGCCGGCCCCCTCCATTGGCTCCACCAACAGCTGTCACGGGACACGACTAGATGCCGACCGACGTACTGATGCCGCAGATGGGTGAGTCCATCGCCGAGGGCACGATTGTTCGATGGGTGAAGACGGTAGGCGACTCGGTCGAGCGCGACGAGCCGCTCTTCGAGATTTCGACTGATAAGGTCGACGCTGAGATCCCCTCCCCGGTCGCCGGGGTGCTCGCCCAGATTCGCGCGGAGGTCGGAGAAACCGTACCGGTCAACTCTGTGGTGGCCGTGATCGGCGCTCACGGTGAGGCGGTCGAACCGGAGTCCGCACGGGCCGCGGTGGTCTCGCCCACGGTCCCCACCCCAAGCGATGCCGGCGCTCCGAGGCGTGAGCCGTCGCAGTCGCCGCCTGGTCCCGCCTCCCGCCGTCTGTCGCCGCTTGTGCGGCGGCTCGCCGCGGAACATGGCATCGACGCGTCGCGCGTCTCAGGTACGGGTGACGGCGGTCGGGTGACCAGATCTGATCTGCTGGCATACGTGGCCCGACGCGATGCCGACGCGGACGACTCGGACGGCCCGGCGGCGGTGCCCGCGCCCGGTGACCGGACCGAGCCGTTGGACGTCATGCGGCGTCGCATTGCCGAGCGTATGGTCGCCAGTCGTCGGACGGCGGCTCATGTCCACACCGTGTTCGACGTCGACTTCTCCCGCGTCGCCGCGCTCAGAGCGATCGGTGGCAGCACGACCCGAACTCCGGGATATCTCGCGTACATCGCAAAAGCGGTGTCCGATGCGCTGGTCGCGATACCCCTCGTCAACGCGTCTCTGGACGGCGAGCGCGTCGTGCATCATGGGCGAATCAATCTTGGGATCGCGGTTGCCCTGGAGTGGGGACTCATTGTCCCCGTCGTCAAGGGAGCCGATTCTTTGTCCGTCGTTGAAATCGACGCCGCGATCACTGACCTGTCGACGCGGGCCAGGGCGAAGCAGTTATCTCCGGATGATGTCGAAGGCGGCACGTTCACGATCACGAACCCGGGTGTTTTTGGATCTGTGTTGGGCCTGCCGATCATCAACCAACCCCAATCCGCAATTCTCTGCGTGGGCGTGATCGAGAAGCGCCCCGTGGTGGTCGAGGATGTGGTTGTGGCCCGGTTGCGGTCCTACCTCACCCTGGGTTTCGATCACCGTCTCATTGACGGCGCCGTCGCCGACCAGTTCATGGCCCACGTTCGGGACACACTGGAAGAGCGCTCCCGCTGACACAGGCTCCTGTGCGGACGGCCAAAGCGAGCGCTGACCCGGGACCGGCCGCGACGGCGGTCGGCGTGTGTGGGCCACAGTTGGTCGTGCGTTCGCTGGGCGTCGTGCCTTACCAGGTGGCGCTCGACCGCCAGAGGCGTCTGGTCAAGGCGCGTCAGGCGGATGAGACTCCCGACCATCTGCTGCTGCTCGAGCATCCCGCGGTCATTACGATCGGCGTGCGCGGTCGGGGACATCCGCACCACGTGCTCGCATCGCGTGCCACGCTTCGAGATGAGGGGATCGAAACCTACGACGTCGCCCGGGGCGGTGACGTCACCTACCACGGTCCGGGGCAGATCGTCGGCTACCCGGTGCTCAGTCTGAAGCCCGACCGGTGCGACGTGCACCGATACGTGAGAGACCTCGAAGAGGTACTCATCCGAACGGCTGCGGGTTTCGGGGTCGAGGCTGGACGGGTGGCCGGCCTGACCGGCGTCTGGGTCGGCAACGACAAACTCGCCGCCATCGGGGTGCGTCTGTCGCGATGGGTGACAAGCCACGGCTTTGCGCTCAACGTCGCCACCAATCTCGATCACTTCCGCTTCATCGTGCCGTGCGGTCTGCAAGGACGGGGCGTCACCTCCTTGAAGCGTCTGCTCCGGATACCGCCCCCCCAGGCGGAGGTCGAGGCGGTTCTCGCCACCCAGTTCGCGCGCGTGTTTGGCCGACGCATTGTCTCTTAGACGGGGCTTCGCCCCGAACCCCACGCGGCGGCTCCGCGGGGACCCCAGAATGCCCCACTCTGCCGCCGCGGGGCGCGCATTGTCGGACCTCTTCTTAGTCGGGGCTGCGCCCCGAACCCCCCGCGGCCACTACGCGGGGACCCCGAGTGCCCCACTCCGTGGCCGCGGGGCGCGCATTGTCGCGCGCCCGGGCTTCCGGTGATCCTGCTCCCGCGCCCGTGGGACCTCTCGGGAATAACAGGGACGCCCGCCGTGTTCTGAGTAGATGAGAGACGGAGGCACACGATGCGGCACAGCACAGGTGACGAGCAGCTGGTCAAGCGGCTCAAAGAAGGCGACTCGACGGCGATGCCGGAGTTGCACGCCAACTACGGAGGACGGGTCTTTCAGCTGGCTTTCCGGTATATGCAGAACCGCGAGGACGCCGAAGAGGTCACGCAGGACGTTCTCCTGCGCGTGTTTCAGAAGATCGACGCGTTTCGCGGTGACGCGGCGCTCTCATCCTGGATCCATCGGATCACGTTCAACACCGCGATGTCTCGGCTCCGTAGCCTGAAATTCCGGCGACCGGCCGAAATGCATCAGGACATACGGGAGTGGGGCGATGGTGATTCGGGGGCTTCTCGAGAAGTCGCCGACTGGTCCGATCTAGCCGACGATCAGGTGCTTCGGAGCGAAATGCGCTCCCGGCTCGTGTCCGAGCTGTCGCAGCTGCCGGAGATCTATCGGGCGGCGGTTCTGTTGCGGGACGTGCAAGGGCTGTCGACAGAAGAGGCCAGTGCGGTCATTGGCGTAAAGACCCAGACGCTGAAGTCGCGTCTGCACCGCGGGCGACTGATGCTTCGCGAGAAACTGGGCGACTTCGCTGAGGGGTTGGCCATGCGGTCCGCCACATGATTCTCGGACGGGGTATCCCGTCTGGCGCCGTTGCCGCCTCGGTCGCATATCCTCCTACGCTCCGCAGAAACTAGTCGAGTCCCTCATCGGGCAGGGTTCGGCGTCGGCCGAGCGCGTTATCGAGTTGCACCTGTTCGAGACGGCTCAGTCGTGGCGCCAGCACGGTTTCGACGCCGCTCCCGTCCAGGGTGACACCGGCCGACTGGGCGCCGGTCCGCCCACTCCGATTGTCCCCGATGAAACAGGCGAATACGCGGCGCGAGCGGCCCGTCATCATCGCCGCGATGACCTCGGCGGCGGCCGACGCCAGCGTGTAGGGCCCGGGCGGCCAGAGTTGCCCCACGCACTGCATGAGTCGAGCCATCTGTGGTGGTGATAGTTGGTCCTCCAGGGGGTAACCGCCCATGGTGGCGCTGCTCCAGGCGACGACCGGGTGGCTCGGTGGCGCTCCCACGAGGTTGACGACGACCTCGGCCGCTGACGCCTTCGCCTCCAGAGCGATCAGCGCGCGTAGACCGGAAACGAGCGCGCTTGGCGCCGTGCCGAAAATCCGCCGTCTTGCGATCCCGAGTCGCTCGACACCCAGTTCGATCAGGGTGGCGTGCGAGGCTCCGGCGCACACAATCGGGGCTCGGCGATTGAGTCCGGCCACCTGAGCCAGGAGCGTGCCCGCCGCCTGGCCCTGCCAATCGTCGTCTGGGGTGGCCGCCGGGCCGGCGACCACGACGACGGCCGCTCCAACCACCCCGTCGACGTGCTCGGTCGCCGTGACTCGGGTGTCGAATCGCTCCACCGGCCCCGCCTGGCCAATATCCAGAGCCTTGCCTCTCGCCACGCCGCCAGTGGGGTCGATGAGGCGGATGGTCCGCACGCAGTCGCGACCGGCCAGGGAATGGGCCAGCGCGCCGCCGAGATTGCCCGCTCCGAGGATCGCGATAGTCGACATAGAAGTCAGGGGGCGCGCCTGTCGGGCGTGCCCAGCCTACCAATTCTAATGTCACCTTCTGGCAGCTCGGTGCATGAGTCGACACCCGTTGTCTTGCCACGTGGCCGCACGGTCCATAAGATAGCAGGCTCATGACGAACGTACCAGGGTTTGAGGGGCGGACTGCGGTGGTGACCGGCGGTTCACGGGGTATCGGGTTTGCCACTGCGGCGGCGCTCAGTTCGGTCGGCGCCAGCGTGTTGATTTGCGGCCGTTCCGAGGACGCCCTCGTCGACGCTGTCGACCAGTTACGGACCGCTACCGGGGGCATGGTCGCCTCGGCCAGGGTCGATGTCGGCGATCCGGAGCAGGCGCGGCGTCTGGTGCGTACCGCGGTGGATGATTTCGGCGGGCTGGACATCCTGATCAACAACGCTGGAGTTGGTCGTTTTGCACCGTTCGCCGACCTGACGGACGAGGATTGGAAAGAAACGCTCGACACCAATCTGTCGGGAGTCTTTTACTGTTGCCGGGCGGCCATCCCGGTCATGCGCTCACGCGGCCATGGATGGATCATCAACGTGAGTAGTCTTGCCGGCCAGCATCCGTTCGCCGGTGGCGCAGCCTACTGCGCCTCCAAGGCCGCCGTCAACGCGCTGACGGAGTCGCTCATGCAAGAGGTCCGTCAGGATCGCATCCGGGTCAGTTGCGTCCTTCCCGGCTCGGTCGACACTCGATTCGGCGGGAGCGATCCCGAGCGCGAAGCCAGCTGGAAGCTCGCGGCGGCTGATGTCGCTCAGACCATCGTCGATTTGCTCCGGCATCCGCCGAGAAGCCTGCCGAGCCGCGTCGAGCTCCGCCCCGCGATGCCCAAGAAGTAACGCCGTGACTCTGAACCAAGGGAAAGATAACCCGCCAGCCACGCTTGGTCACTACACCCTGCTGGAGCACGTCGGCCACGGGCGCCGAGGGGCCGCCTTCCGAGCTCGCGACACGGTGTTGGGTCGAACCGTTCTGGTGAGGGACGCGCATGAGCACATCGGGGGCGATCCGGCGGCCCGCGCTCACTTTCTGGAACAGGTCCGGGCGGCGACTGCCGTGTCGCATACCAAGCATGGCCGCCTTGTTCGAGGTGGCAGAGGGCCCGGACGAGCTCTTTCTGGTGTTCGAGTTCGTGCCGGGACCGACGCTCGACGAAGCCCAGGGCGGTCAGCCGCTTGGCGCTCGTCAGGTGGTCGACCTCGGGGTACAGCTGGCCGAGGCGCTGGCCGCCGCGCATGCGCAAGGCGTGCTGCATCTCGACGTCCGGCCGTCGACGATCAAACTGAGCCGGCGGGGACACGTCAAACTCCTTGATCTGGGTCTGGGGATGTGGGCCGCCGGCCCGCGTCAATCCCAGCCTGGGTCCACTGATACGCGCGTCGGCGGCGCGCACGCCGGTCCGTATCAGTCCCCCGAACAGCGCCGAGGCGAGCCGTTGGACGGCCGGTCAGATCTCTTTTCGGTGGGGCTCGTGCTGAACGAGATGCTGACGGGTCGCGCACCCGGCGCCGACGGTGGTGACGGCACTGCGCCGAAGCCGAGCGCGGTCAATCCAGAGATACCGGCCGAGCTCGACGCCATCGTGGGGCGGGCGACGGCCCTCCGCGCGGCCGACCGGTATCAGAGCGCGGCGCCCCTGGCGGCCGAATTGAGGAGCCTGGCCGCGATTCTCGACGTTCGAAGCGGCGACCGAGAGCCGCCGACTCACGTCGCCGCCCCTCTTCACCGACCGGACCCGTGGTTCGGACGCGTAGCCTCGTTGACGGCCGCCGCCGTCGTCGTGCTGGCGGTCGCCGTCTGGTTCTGGCTGGCATCCTGACCAGGGCCGGCCGCGCCAGGCTGGTCAGCGCGTTCCGACCAGCGCTGTTGGCGCCGGGGCCGTCACTCAGCGAAGACGGTCAGTTCGACGCGGCCCGTGCGCAGGGTGTCACCGGCACACAGCGTGGCTCGGTCGATCGGCTTGTTGTTGACATACGTACCGTTGGTACTTCCGAGGTTCTCGACAATTAGCGCGTCGTCGCGGACCAACAGACGACAGTGCAGCCGCGATACCAGGGCGGCGTCCAGCACGAAGTCGGCTCGCGGCCCCCGCCCCATGGTGCGGACTCGACCCGTGGTCATTCGGAACACGTAGGGGCCGCCTTCCGCAGATTCAGCCGAACGAAGTATCCACATGTGATTACTGGGTCCTCTCCAACCAGGTGGTAAGGGTGCTGGTGAACGACCGGCTCAGTGAGCCGCGAGAGAGGCCGGCATAGGTGGATTGGTCGTCCGATGCGGCCTCGATCAGGAGGTGATCGAGGCCGTCAAGCGTGACGGTCTCCACGGTGGCCTCCCGCCTGCGAGCCCGCGCGACCAGCTCGAGCTGTCCCGAGTGGTGCGGGCCGACCTGCTGGTCGAGCGAGCCTCTCAGGATCAGTAGCGGCTGCCGGGTCCGTCGGAGGGTGTCGGCCGAGTCGAACTCCAGAAAGCTGCGGAACCAAGGCGTGTCGGCCTGAGTACGCATCGCTTCTGGCACGCCGTCCCACGTTCCGCCCTCGAGCACCGCGTTCTGAATTTGCTGCTGCAGACGGACATTCCCGGCCCGCTCCGTTTCCGGCGCCGCGAGTTGGTCGAGGGCGGCGCGTTGCTGTTCCATGATCAACTCGCTGCCGGTCCCGGCCGGGGTGCCCACCAGTACGAGGTTGTCCGCTCGCCGTTCTCGCCGGGCGACGACCATGGCAATCCACCCACCGTCACCGTGCCCCAGCACGGTAATCCGGTCTTCGTCGACGTCGTCTCGCCGGTCGAGGTACCGCACCAGGGCCCCGGCATCGCTCGCGTGGGTCTCGAGGGTCGCCGACTCGCTGCGGCCGCCACTTTGCCCGCTGCCGCGTCTGTCGTAGCGGAGGGTCAGATAGCCGGCGTCGGCCAGCGCGTTCGCGACCTGGCCGAGTATCGGCACACCGGACACGGTGCCGTCGCGATCGGTACTGGCTGAACTGGACACCAGCAAGACCGCGGGCCAGCCCGCCTCCGGTCGCGGACGATCCACCGGAGTCGTGATCGTCGCCGCCAGGGAGAAGCCCTCCGATTCCACGCGGGCGTCCTCGTCACCGGCGTGGCTGATACGCCGGATCCGGGCACCCACCGAGACGATGTCCTCGCGCGCGACATCGAGCTCGGCCAGTGGAATTGACACCCGGATCAAACGCTGGGCGGCGTCTGTCCAGATCTCTGCCGCGACGGGAGGACCCGCCTGCTCGAACGAGAGGTGATGCACGCGGGCATCGATGATCGCGGACGGTGTCTCGATCCGCTGAGTGGAGACCGCGTCGAGTCGGGCCAATGAGGCACCCCGTGGCGGCACGAACACCGGAAATTCGTCGCCCACCGCGGCCCCGGACAGGCGGGCGGCGAGCGCCTCGTAGGCGGCGAAGAAATACTCGGGCAGCACCACTACGTTCGCCGGGGTGGGCTCGGTGAGGTCTGCCTGCTGGCCCGCCTGTTCCAGCGCGCTCGTCGCACCGGTCGCGTCGAAAGTTGTTCGCAGAGAGAACGGGGTGTCGCCGCGGATGCCCTGGATGTTGAGCGACCGAGGATGCCACTGCTCGTCGTATTCGATCTCGAACAGCTGGTTCTGAAGATTGACTGGGTGGCCGAGATCGCCGCGCGACCGGATGGTCCAGCCGTCCGCGCTACGGACGAGTTCGATCCGTTCGAAGCCGACCGGCATCGAGCGTACGAACACGTTGAACGTGGCTGCGGCGGGGGGCGCCGGGGGCGTTTGCGCGGCTGAGGGTGTCCCCGTCAGAAGCAGCGCCGCGAGGGTACAATACGCGGAGGCGCGCACAGCCGTGAGCATATCATCCCGTGTGCCGAGCCTTGGCCGCGCCCACCGCATTGCCCTCCCATGGACATGTCACATGCCTACATTGCCGCCCGCCGCTCGTCGGCACTGATCGACCTGTCGGCCCGCGGGAAGATCGCGATGAAGGGTGCCGACCGCGCATCGTATCTGCAGGGATTGCAAACCAACGACGTCGAGGCGCTCTCGGCCGGCGAGGGATGCTATGCGATGTTCCTGACGCCGCAGGGGCGGGTCGAATCTGATGCCCTCGTTCTCCATCTGGGTGACGAACTGCTCCTCGACGTGCACCCCACGGTCACGATACCGCTCGAGGAACGACTTCGCGAGTTTGTGTTCACAGAGGACGTGACGGTTGAGAACCGCACAGCGCACTGGATCGCTTTCGGCGTCCATGGTCCTGAGGCGGCCGCGTTGGTACGCGCCGTCGCGCAGCCTGGAGCCGGCGGGAGTGACACCGGATTGGTGGGCGCCGCCGAGCTGGCCGGACTTCCAGAGTGCCACCATCGCTCCGGTGAGTTTGCGGGTGCACCGGTCGTCGTCGCTCGTAGCGGCGAGATCGGGGAGGTGGGTTTCGTGCTGTATGTCGAATCGACGAGGGGACCGGCCCTGCGGGACGCGCTGATCGAAGGGGGCGCCGCCGAACTGGATGCGTCCACCTTCGACCTGCTTCGGATTGAATCTGGTCGGCCGGTGTTTCCGGCTGATCTGGATTCTGAAACGATTCCGCTGGAGGCCGGCGTCGAAGACCGTGCCATCAGCTTGACAAAGGGCTGCTACGTCGGGCAGGAAGTGATCGTCCGGATTCTTCATCGCGGGAAGGGCCGCGTCGCGCGCCGTCTGGTGGGGCTCCGGTTCGAACCGGACACGCAGCCTCCCGTGTCTGGCGCCGCGTTGACCAGCGGTGTGGACGCGCCGTCCGTTGGGGCCGTGACGAGCGCCGCGTGGTCACCGGCTCTGGGGCGGCCAATCGCACTTGGCTACGTGAAGCGCGAACTTGCAGAATTGGGCACGACGCTCATGGTCCAGGACGGTGAGCGCTGGAAATCCGCCACAGTGACGGCAAGACCGTTCTTGCCGTTACCAGGTGCCTGAGGAGAGGCGCTCGTACTCGTTCGTCGACGCGTCTACTCGGCGTCGTCGTCGTGCTGCGAAACACCGCTCGCCAGCAAGTTGATGAGTTCCCGATCCGCCGGCGGGAACCGGAGGGTGCCGAGCTCGCTCCGCGGGACCCATCGCATCCGTTGTCCCAGCATCGGTGTTGGTTCGCCCCCGAGCACGCACCGGCGAAAATGGAGTTCGACTGTCCGGTCGGGGTAGTCGAATCGGGTTGAGAGCAGTTCCCCTCCCACCACGACCACCACGCCCAGCTCCTCACGCATCTCCCGTTCGAGACATTGTTGGTGGGTTTCTCCCGGTTCCGTTTTTCCGCCGGGAAACTCCCAGTATCCCCCCAGGTGGGTGCCAGACGGACGTTCCGTCACCAGAATCCGGTCCGCTCGCTCCACGACCGCGGCCACCACGACGAGCAGTCGCCCCTCCCGTTCGGCGGTCATCCGCTTCCATGCTCCAGGTCCGGGTTGAACGGATATGCCTGGCAAATAGGGCTCATCGGACAGACGGAACATCGCGGCCGCCGGGCCACGCAGACCATCGCACCGAGGTCCATGAGGGCTTGATTGAAATCGAAGACATGCCGTCTGGGGAGGAGCGCCGCCGAGAGAGACCACAGGTGTTTCTTGAGTGGCGTGGTCGTCCGATCGCCTTGACCGACAAAGACACGAAACAGGACGCGGGCCACATTTGTGTCGACGATCGGAGCACGTCGGCCGAACGCGAAGCTCTGGATCGCGCCGGCCGTGTAGGCGCCGATCCCCTTGAACGACCGGAGCGTCGGCTCGTCCGACGGAAGTTCTCCGTCGTAGCGGTGCATCACTTCCCGAGCGATCGCGTGCAGTCGGCGCGGTCGGACGTTGTAGCCGAGCGGGCGCCAAGCTCGGGCAACCTCAGCGGGCCGCGCCGCCGCCAACGTTTTCAGCGAGGGGAACGTGCGAATCCACTCTTCGTATTTTGGCAGCACGCGGTCGACCTGCGTCTGTTGCAGCATCATCTCCGACACAAGGATGCGGTATGGGTCTCGCGTGTGCCGCCAGGGCAAGTCCCGGGCGTTCCTCCGATACCAGCCGATCAGGCGCCGGCGAAACCTGCGTCGCATTGCCCCCTCCGGCAGCGTGTAGCTCGGTGGCGTCGACGTTTCAGGGTTCGAGGGTGGCGGCATGACCGGAGCACTATAATCGACCGGTGAAGATTTACACTCGGACCGGCGATTTGGGCGAGACCGGTCTGCTCGATGGGAAACGTGTTTCGAAGGCCGAGCCGCGTGTGGACGCCTACGGTGAAGTCGACGAACTCAACGCGTGTCTGGGAGCCGCCGTGAGCACGGGGATCGATCCCGATCTTGCGGAGATGTTGGTGGAGATCCAGCGTTGTCTGTTTTCGCTTGGGGCATCGCTGGCCGATCCATCGACCCGTGCCAGCGGTCATGCAAAGGTGACCGCGGCGGAGGCGGACGTGGCGCGGCTCGAGGGCTGGATCGACAGCCTTGAAACGGAACTCACCCCGTTGCGGCGGTTCATCCTGCCGGGGGGGCATCCGACGGCCGCCACGGTACACCTGGCTCGGGCGGTCTGCCGCCGCGCCGAACGACGGGTGGCTGGGCTTGGGGCCGCGGCGGTCGACGCGATAGTGATCGCGTACATCAACCGGCTATCCGACCTGCTGTTCGTGCTCGCGCGAGTGGTCAATGCGAGGGCCGGGGTGACAGAGCAGGAGTGGTAGTCATGATCCAAAGTTGCTCCCGACTGGTTCGGCTCGTCCGTGGCCGCCGCATCGCGTCTATCCCGCGTGGCCGAGGGCAGGGGAGATGCCTGCCTCGGTGTGATCGTCGCGCTGCTCCATGTCGTCCTTGACCGCGTCGAACACTCGGCGCGCCAGTTCCTGGGAGACGCGCTCTCGGATGCTGCCGCATGCGACCAACGTGTCATCGTCAGCTCGAATCAACACGTCCCATCGGTCGTGAGCGATACCCTCGGGCCGGTCGGCGAACGAGCCCGAGTCTCCAGGGTCGTCCGCCGCAAAGCGCTGGGCGCAATACGAGGCGAGCGGTGTGCCGTTGATGAGCACTCGGACTAGGCGGATGCGGTTTTTCGCAATCAACGTGGTGCCCCAGTAGAAGTGAGCGTCGTCCGTCACGAACAACTCAAGACCGTCCTGCGTAGGAATCTCGGCGAGGACCGTCCGGCCGGCGGCCAGAAGCTCGTTGCGCTCGCGGTCGCGGTCACGACGATGGAATCGAAGAGTCGACGCCAGGCCGAGCGCGAAAAGGAACAGACCGAGCGCGATGAGACTGGCGATGAGGTCGCGCATGCGTCGATATTAGGGTACGCGGGGCCGGGAACAAAGTCGTCACGCTTTTGACTGGCGGGTGGTTGGGACCCGCTACGATCCAAGAGCGCCGTCTCAGGAGACCACATGCAGTCCGTTATCGTGCACTACCAAGAGATTGCCCTCAAGGGACGCAACCGTCCCTGGTTCGTCGAGCGGCTCGTGAGCAACATCCGGGCGGCGACGGCGGACCTCGGCGTTCGCAAGATCCGGTCGCTCATGGGACGGATCGAAGTTCAATACGAGTCAGACCACAACTGGGACGAAGTGCGCGAACGGTTGGCTCGGCTGCCGGGCATCGCCAATTTTTCGAAGGCGGTCACGTCGCGGTGCGACTTCGACGCTATCGCGGAGACCGCGCTGACCGCGTTGGCCGAGATAGAGGTAGAGAGCTTCCGGGTGACCGCTCAGCGGGCCGACAAACGTTTTCCGCTGACGTCACCGGAGATCGAGCGTCAGCTGGGTGGTCGAATCAAGGCCGCCCGAGGATGGCGCGTGGATCTCGAGCGCCCGGAATTGACGGTGCGGGTGGAAACGCTGACCGACGAGGCGTTCTGTTATCTCCGCAAGGAACCTGGCGCGGGCGGGCTTCCCAGCGGCGTCAGCGGTCGCGTCGCCTGCTTGCTGTCGGGTGGGATCGATTCACCGGTGGCCGCCTATCGGATGGTCAAGCGGGGGTGCCGGGTGCGGCTGATCCATTTCCACAGCTATCCGATTTTGTCCCACACGTCCCAGGACAAGGTGGCGGAGATCGCCGAGCGGTTGACCCGCTGTCAGCTCGATACCCGGCTCTATCTCGTGGCGTTCGGCGACATACAACGCCAGGTGGTACTGGCGGTGCCACCCCCGCTGCGGGTCGTCGTGTACCGGCGGCTGATGCTG
>CALBET010000828.1 GCA_937888665.1 uncultured Acidobacteriota bacterium | reverse complement strand
TCGACGACGCGGTCCTGGTGGTCGAGGGTGGCCGCGTCCAGGCGGTCGGATCACGCGCGGCGGTCGCCGTGCCGAAGGGCGCCGAGATCGTCGATCTTGCGGGGAAGACGTTGATACCGGGGCTGGTCGACACCCACGCCCACTACCACGGCGACCTGGCGCGACTCGAGGAGCAGTACCGGAAACAGCTGTATTTCGGGGTGACGACGGCGCGCAGCATCGGCAGCGACACCCCGGAGAAGACGGCGAGGGCGTTGGACGCCCGGGCTGGTGGCATACCAGGGCCGCGTATGTACACCGCCGGTCTTGGGTTTTCCGCACCTGACGGGTTCCCGCCCGGTCTTCCCGTGGATATCAACCGGCCGCAGACCGAAGAGGAGGCTCGCACCCTGGTCGGCGGCCTCGACGATCTGGGGGTCCACTTCGTCAAGATGTGGGTCAACGACATGCCGGAACCGGGCTTCAAAATCACGCCGGCCATCCGTGCCGCCGTGGTCGGCGAAGCCCTCGCACGGGGTCTGGTCCCGGTGGCGCACATCGTCCAGGAGGTGGATTTCAGACAACTGGTTGCCCTCGGCGTGCGAGATTTCCTGCACACGGTCGACGATACCGAGACCGGTCCTGAACTGCTGCAGTTAATGCTCGACTCCGGTGTCACGTTTTCGCCCACGCTCACCAACATCCACATGGGGTGGTACTGGGCCGAGCATCCGGAGCTGCTTGATGACCCGGAGACCCGGGCGGCGTTTGAGCCGGAGGCGTTCGAGCGGTGGAGCGACCCGGCGTACCGGGACGGCGTGCTCACCAGCGAGGGGTTCGCCGACCGGCAGGCACGGCTGCGCCGATCGATGGTGTTCGTGAAGACGGTCGTGGACGCTGGTGTGCCGGTGGCGATCGGCACCGACAGTGGCTCGTCGAGCTGGAATGTGCCGATGGGCTGGGGCACGCATCACGAGCTCCAGCTGTACGTCGAAGCGGGGTTGACCCCGATGCAGGCAATTGTGGCCGCCACGCGGACCGGCGCGGAACTGCTGACCCGGCACGACGATGAGGCCGACTACGGGACCCTCCAACCTGGGCAGGTCGCTGACCTGATCGTGCTCAACGCGGACCCGTTGGCCGACGTGCGCAACACCTTGAAGATTGACCGCGTGATGCAGGCCGGCGAGTGGGTCGATCGCGTGGCCCTGATGTCACGGCCCTAGCTAGCAGCCCGCTCCCTGCTGTTGTCTGGAGGAATCGAATGCAAGCCGTTCGCTGTCACCGCTACGCTGGCCTCGACGCTGATGGAAGACCGGTCCCGGTCTCGGGGCCGCTTCGAGATGTGCTCGCGCTGGACGAGATACCTCAACCCGAGTGCAGCGACGGACAGGTGCTGGTCCGGACGCACTACGCTGGGGTGCAATACCCCGACGCGTTGCAGGCGCAAGGGCTCTATCAGCACAAACCGAGTCTGCCCTACGTGCCCGGCATGGATGTGGCGGGCACCGTCCTGCAGACGGGCGCCGGTGTCGAGGGCCTGGCCGTGGGCGACCGCGTCATCGCGCAGATGAGTATCGGTGGGCTGGCCGAGGCGGTGGTGGTGCCCGCCTCGTCGGTCTGGCGGGCCCCCGCCGGCGTCGACCTGGCGAAGTGTGCGAACCTCGGGCGGAATTTTTTCCCCGCCTACCACTCCCTCAAGGTGCTCGGCGAGGTGAAGCCGGGCGACCTGGTGCTCGTCGATGGCGCGTCCGGTGGCGTGGGCATGGCGGCGGTCGAGTTGGCCAAGGCAATGGGGGCCCAGGTTATCGCCGGGGTCAGTGTTCCCGAGAAGCGGGAGTCGCCGGTGGCGGCTGGGGCCGACCGGGTGCTGTGCTACGGCCGCGATCGGGACAGCTATCGGGGCTTCAAGAAAGAGGCCAGGGCGGCGGCGACCGAACTGGGTCACCCGGAGGGGGTCGATGTCGCGATCGACATGGTTCAGGGGGACCTGTTCGAAGCGCTCGTGTCTTCGATCCGACCGCTTGGCAGGATTTGCCTCGTCGGCTTCACAGCCGGCCAACAGCCGATACGTCCAGGGCTACTGCTCATCAAGCAGGCCGTGGTGATGGGCAGCATCTGGGCCGGCTGGGCGGAGGCCAACCCGCGCGGACATCAGCAGAACGTGGCCGAGATTCTTGAGTTCCTGGCGAATGGCGCGATTCAGCCGCGGGCCGACCGCATTTTCCCCATCGACCGGTTCATTGAGGCCTTCGAGCTCTTCGAGCACAACCAGGGCCGCGGCAACACGGTCGTCCACTTCCCGGACGCCTAGCAGCCCGTCCCGGACGTGGCGGGCGTGTCAGGACGAGGCGAGCACGCCGATGGCCGCATGGGGTCGGCGTGGTTGCCCACTCGC
>CALBET010000827.1 GCA_937888665.1 uncultured Acidobacteriota bacterium | reverse complement strand
CCCGCTACCCGCAACCCGCTACCCGCAACCCGCTACCCGCAACCCGCACGCGCAACGAGCACGGGCCCTGCCGGTTGGCTCGTTCATCACGGTTCCGGGGCCGGGGTCCACTCGCGAGCCCGTCGTTCCGCGTCGGCGAGCTGGCCCGGGGACAGTTGCTGGGCGACCGTGTCTCGGCCCTCGAGCGCGCCCGCGCGTGCGGCCCCGCCACTGCCGGCGGCGGCCAGAGTCAGCCACAGATGGGCCGAAACGAGGTCCTGAGGCACGCCCTCGCCGTTGGCGTACATCACCCCGATATTCAGCTGGGCAGAGGTCTCTCCCTGCTGGGCCGCCCGCTCGAACCAGCGTGCCGCTTCCGCTGAGTTCCGCTCGACCCCGGTTCCAGTGTCGTAGCTCATCCCGAGATTGAACTGGGCCCGCGCGAAGCCGTGTTCCGCGGCCAGGCGCATCCACCGGATCGCCTCGATCGGGTCCTGGGGGACGCCCCGTCCACCCATGAACATGTTGCCGAGCGCGAATTCACCCTCCGCGGTTCCCTGGTCGGCCGCCCGTCTGATCCATCGGACCGCCTCGGCGTCGTCTTCCGCGACGCCGTCCCCGGTGTCATACAGATATCCCAGGGTGACCTGTGCGGAGGGGTCTCCCTGGATGGCCGCGAGCCGATACCACCGGAAGGCGAGTGAGGCGTCCGCCGCGACGCCGGCCCCCGTTTCGTACATGCTTGCCAGCGTGATCTGGGCGGTGGCGTGGCCCTGCGCCGCGGCCCGCTCAACCCAGCGCGCTGCTTCGGCGCGATCCATCCGGACCCCGCGACCATTGAAATACAGCTGGCCCAGGCCGTACTGCGCTTCGGCATGGCCCTGGTCGGCGGCCAGTCGGTACCAGCGCACGGCCTCGGCCTCGGCCTCGGCGTTGGCCTGGGCGCGACCTTCGGTGTTCGCGTCAATTCCAGCTCCGGTGTCTTTCGTGTTCAGTGAGACAACGGCGCCCTCGGCGTACAGACGTCCCAATCTGAACTGTGCCTCCCAGTGTCCCTGGTCCGCGGCCAGCCGATACCACCTCGCTGCTTCGGCATCGTCTTCGACGACCCCGGACCCGGTGTCGTAGCGCATGCCGAGACTGTGCTGCGCTCCGGCGTGCCCCTGCTCGGCCGCCAGCCGATACCAGCGCACCGCTTCCTGGTCATCGCGCGGCACGCCGGTCCCGGTGAGATACTGGCGCGCGAGGTTGAATTGCGCGGTCGGATCCCCGTGCTCCGCCCGGTCGCGCAACTCCGTCAGATCCCGTTGCGCGTGAAGCGGAGCGGTGGCCACTGGGAGCGTGAGCCACGTCGCGAGCAGAGCAATAGCGGCGCGGCCGGTCATCGTCTCGCTCTGACGATGGGGCCGGCGTCAGACAGGCCATCGCCCTCGGTGATCGTAATGACCTGGTCAGCGTCCACGGCGCCGATATCCTCGATCCGGCCGCCAGGCCAGATGACGCGGACGGCGCTCACGGTCGTGGCATCTCCAAGCCCGAAGGTCACGGGCAACTCGCTTTGCGACAGGTAGCTGGATCCGGTCTTGACAAGTTGCCAGCGGTCTTCATTGGCGGCGGTGATCTCCACCCGGGCCCCGATGCCGTTGCGGTTCGAGTCGGTACCGATGAGGCGCACCCGGAGCAGGTGGTTGGTGTTCCCGCCATCGTTGCGGAGGAGTCTGGGCGGGCCGCCGTTGGCGGTCACGACGACATCGAGATCGCCATCGTTATCCATATCGGCGTAGGCCGCGCCTCGGCCGACCAGGGGGTCCGCCAGGGCGGTGCCCTCGGCGGCGGCCACTTCCTCGAATCCGCCCCGGGTGTCGTTGCGGAACAGTTGCGGCCGCTGGGCATAGGTGACCCGGTTCTGCACGCGCTCGACCAGGTCATTGACATGCCCGTTGACGGCGAAGATGTCCGGCCACCCGTCGAGGTCGACATCGAAAAAGAAGCAGCCGAACGTCAAACTCAGCAGTGAGGCACGGCCAATCGCCGACCGGGGCCCCTCGTCGATAAACAGGCCGTTGCCCTCGTTGTGATAGAGCGCCATCATTTCGGACGAGAAGTGTCCGATGATGAGATCAGGCCGTCCCGACCGGTCGTAGTCGATGGCGTCGACGCCCATCCCGGCGCGGGCGACGCCGCTGTCACTGAACGCCACCCCCGCGAGCACGCCGATGTCATCGAACGTGCCGTCGCCCCGGTTCTGGAACAGCAGGTCCGGTTGCAGGTCGTTGGCCACGAACAGGTCCATCCAGCCATCGCCGTCGAAGTCGAGCATCGTGACCCCGAGGGCCTTGGCGGATGGTGTCCGAAGCCCGGCCGAGCGTGTCACGTCCTCGAAGGTCCCGTCGCCCCGGTTGTGGTACAGGGTCGGGCTCTGGCCCTGGTAGGACTCCGGCGTGCAATACGACTTGGCGTTGTCGACGAACGGGCAAAACAGATCCGTCTCGGCGGACCATTCCACGTAGTTGCCGACGAAGAGATCGAGGGATCCATCCTCGTCGTAGTCCAGCCAGAGCGCGCTCGTGGAGAAGCCGGGGTCGCCCACTCCGGCCTCGACCGTCACATCGACAAAGCGTCCATCGCCCCGCCCTTTGAACAGGCGGTTCTGGCCCAGCGCGGTGAGATACACGTCGACGGCGCCGTCGTTGTCGAAGTCAGCCGCGGTGCCGCCCATGCCGTAGAGCGGCACGCCAAGACCAGAACCGTCGGTGATGTCTGAGAACGTGCCGTCGCCGTCGTTGCGATACAGCGCGGCGTGGGTCGCGGCTGGGGCCGACACCCCGCCCTGTCCGGGCCAGTTCGTCCCGTTGACGAGCAGCAGGTCTTGCCAGCCGTCGGCGTCGACGTCGAGCCAGATCACCCCGGAGCCGAACGTCTCAGGCAGGTATTTCTCCCCGAACGCGCCGTTGTTGTGTATGAACCGGATGCCCGCGGACTCGGTGATGTCGGTGAACACCACCGGACCCGCGGCAGAGACGGTGGCAAGGGCCGTGGCGAGCGCCACGGCGGTGGCGGCGGTGAGCAGAGGCTGTTTCATGGTGGTGCGCGGTCTCGCGACCTGGAGCCACCATTGTAGCGCTCGAGTCGTTTTCCAGGGGTGTGCCGTAGCCG
>CALBET010000826.1 GCA_937888665.1 uncultured Acidobacteriota bacterium | reverse complement strand
GCACGCCCCGCGATCTGGTGGAAATCCCGCGCGGAGAGGACGGCCGTCTTCGCGCCATCGAACTTGCACAGGCGACTGAAGAGGACCGTGCGAATTGGCACGTTGATGCCCACCCCCAGGGTGTCAGTGCCGCAGATGACCTTGAGCAGGCCCTGCTGCGCGAGCTGCTCGACGAGCATGCGGTACTTGGGGAGGAGCCCCGCATGGTGGATGCCGATGCCGTGCCGGAGCCAGGTGCGAACGCGGGCGCCATATGGGCTCGCAAAGCGCACACCCGTGATCGCCGCGCCGACCGCGTTCTTGTCCTCACGGCTCGCGACCTTGAGGCTGGTGAAGCTCTGAGCGCTCTCGGCCGCGTCTTTTTGGGTGAAGTGGACCACATACACGGGGACCTTGTCCGCGTCCGCGAGGTCCTGGACGGCCTGCGTGAGCGCGATCTCGGAGTAGGCGTATTCGAGCGGGACCGGTCGTTCCGCCGATTTCACCGTGACGGTGGGTCGGTGGGTGCGCTGCGTGAGTTGCTCTTCGAAGAACGTGACGTCACCGAGCGTGGCGGACATCAGAAGAAAGCGTGTCCGCGGCAGCGTCAGCAGCGGCACCTGCCAGGCGCCGCCACGGTCGCGGTCCGCGTACCAATGGAACTCGTCCATCACGACATCGTCCACCCGGGCGTGCTCGCCCTCGCGGAGCGCCATGTTGGCGAGGATCTCCGCGGTGCAGCACAAGACCGGCGCGTCGCGGTTGACCGTGGCGTCTCCCGTGGCGAGGCCGACGTGCTCGGCGCCGAGCTCGCGGCAGAGTGCCATCCACTTCTCATTCACCAGCGCCTTGATGGGACACGTGTAGACCGAACGCCGTCCCGCCGCGAGCGACGCGAAGTGGAGCGCGAACGCCGCGAGCGACTTCCCCGACCCGGTTGGGGTGTTCAGGATGACGTTGTGCCCTTCGAAGAGCGCGAGCAGCGCATCTTCCTGGGCGGGGTAGAGCGTCAGTCCTTGGGCGTCCACGTACGCGAGAAAGCGGCCGAGGAGCTGGTCCACGTCGAGCCCCACCTCGCGGCGGGGAAGCATGTCATACAGAGGACCGGCCATCGGCCAGCTATTGTGCGCCGGTTCCTGGGGCGGCGGCCAGCCTGTCGACGGCCGATGCCGTAGACTCCAGACGACGGTGCTGCATGGTCCAGAAGATATTCCGCCAGATCGCGGTCGAGCTTGACGCGAGCATTGTGCGGGCGACGGGCGTCCAGGGCGGCGATGTGGCGACGGCCTGGAGGCTGGAACTCGACAACGGGCGGCGGGTCTTCGCCAAGACCAGCGCGTCCGTGCCTCCGCGCCACTTCACGACAGAGGCGGCTGGTCTCGCCTGGATCCGCGATGCGTCCGGTCTTGGGGTTCCGACGGTTGTTGCGGTGTCGGACGACCCGCCGTACCTGGTGCTCGAATGGATCGAGGAGGGCCCGGCGGCCGCGGGCACCGCGGCGGCTCTCGGTCGTGGCCTGGCCGCGCTCCATCAGACCGGGGCCCCGAGCTTTGGCCGATCAGATCGCCGCCCGACCGGGAGCCGCGGGCTCCCCAACAAGCCCTGCCTGACCTGGACCGAGTTCTACGCGACGCAGCGTCTGCTACCGCTGGCTCGTCTGGCGAAGGACACCCGGGCGCTATCCGACCGAGCCATCCGCGACCTCGACGCCATCGCCGGACGACTTGTTGAACTGGGCGGCAACCCGGAGCCCCCGGCCCGTCTGCATGGCGACCTGTGGGCCGGCAACCGTCTGGTGGGCAGCGAGGGGCGGAACTGGCTGATCGATCCGGCCGCGCACGGCGGCCATCGTGAGTTCGATCTCGCCATGATGCGGCTGTTCGGCGGCTTTGGCGCGGAGGTCTTTTCCGCCTACGCGGAGGTGTTCCCACTGGGAGCGGGGTGGCTGGATCGGGTCGCGCTGCACCAACTGGCACCGCTCGTGGTCCACGCCGTGAAATTCGGCGGCAGCTATCCGGCGTCCGTCGAGCGAGCCGTGGCCGACTATCGCTAGTGTAGTGCGTCCGAAATAGGGGATTGACATAGGCATAGGTGGCGGCCTTTGTCGGGCTCGACGTTTTGAGCAGCCACAGGTAGCTGCCGTAGGCCACTGAACCGAACAGTGAGGTAGGCCCACGCGCCCCACGCCCCGGTGGGTACCGCCGCCCAGGATGAACCGGACACCGGCCAGCAGAAACGGCGGAATCGCGGCCACGCCGAAGCGCGTGGCGAGATAGGTGGACCCCCAGATGAGGTAAATAGCGGCGAATGCCAGGACCAGCGAGGAGCGGGAGGGTCGACTCATCCGCTGTCAGTCGGCGTGTGCCGGGTCGACACGATAGGCCTGTTCCACGTCCGCGACTTCCCGGGCTCGGTCGTCGGGCGGCCACCCCAGCTCGTCTCCCAACACCTGGGCCGCCGCGTGCAGTGCCTCCGCACCCGGATGTCCGCCGGATCCGGCTTCAGTCCGGCGGAGCACGGCGTCCGAGAGCCGGACGGCCATCTCGTGTCGAGCCGCGTGAAGCAGTTCGGCTTTCGTCACGGGGCACTGGTCCGATAGTGGGACCGCCAGCGACGGGTCCTGGTGCAGCGCTCGGGTGATGTCGCCCTGCTGGGAGCCGTAGGTGCGCGCCAGCCGAGCGCGGGCGTCGCCAGTGACCGGGCTGTCCTGGTCGCCGATGGCGTCGCGCAGAAAGACGTCCCAATTCTGAATGGCGCCTCCACCGATCGGGGTCGTCGCGGTTCGGCACGGCGGCGCCGTGCGGCCCAGGA
>CALBET010000825.1 GCA_937888665.1 uncultured Acidobacteriota bacterium | reverse complement strand
CTTCTTGTGCGACCCCGGCGTCAAAATCGCGCTCCAGGTTGGCCGACCTAAAAAATCCGCCGCCCCAGGTCTTCTCCCCCTCGCCGTCCTCCGCCACCAGGATCTCGCCCGTCGTCGTGTCGACGAGTCGCACATCGAGCACGGTTTCGGCCTTGGACCTGGAACCTCCAATCCCACGGAACCCTCCCGAGACGGTCTCGATGGAAAACTGAGTAATCGATCCGGTCAACATGAGCTGGGCCCCCAGCAACCGGCCGATTCTGGCCGCGGTTGACGAGTCGACCGCCCCACTCGCGCCCAGATCCTGCTCGGCCAGGATCGCCGCCAGCTGCGACCGCTCAATCATCCTGTACTTCCCGGTCTTGAGAAGCTGCGTCACCAACTCGTCGGCCGCCGCCTCCCCGAGCCGGTCGCCCCAGTACGACCACGTGCTGTTGTTCTCGAAGTTCATGACGGCAACCCGCGGCTGGGCCCACCCGATGGCGGGTGTCAACAGCCACATCGCAACACCGAGAATCGCTGACACATATGTGAACTGGTGTTCTGTGCGCATGGTCATACTCCAAGGTTATGATGACGCCGGGGGCGGGCACATGCTGGAGTTATCGACATCCAGCGACGGTACCCGCACTTGGGCAAACAGGGCAAACACTAGGCCAGTCTCCCCCGGCCGGTATGGACATTGCAATTCGGTTCGTGCCGGCTTCCTGTGTGAGGCGGCCACTCGGTGCTGAAGTTGCCGCTCGCGGACAACAGTAATGGAAGATTTATCCGGACGTTCCTTCGGCCCGTATCGCATTGTCGCACCACTCGGGGCCGGCGGCATGGCCTCCGTCTATAAGGCTTACCAGCCCGCCGTCGACCGGTACGTCGCGCTGAAGGTACTCCCGAGACATCTCGCCCAGGACCATGAATTCCTCGCGCGCTTTCAGCAAGAGGCGAAGATTCTTGCCAGCCTGCAGCATCCTCACATTCTGCCGGTGCACGACTACGGCGAGTCGGATGGATTCACCTACATCGTGATGCCATTCATCGAAACCGGCACGCTCGCCGAGATGATCAACGGGCAGCCGTTGCCGCTCGAGTTGATCAGACGTGTGATCGCGCAGGTTGGCGACGCGCTCGACTGCGCGCACGCGAGGGGACTCGTCCACCGGGACGTCAAGCCCGCCAACATCCTGATAGACGCACGTGGGAACTGTCTGCTCGCCGACTTCGGCATCGCGAAGATCCTGGAGGGGGCGGACACGCTCACGGCCATTGGCGGAATCGTCGGCACACCAAAATACATGTCACCCGAGCAGGGTATGGGGATTGCACTGGACGGCCGAAGCGACCTGTACTCGCTGGGGGTCGTCCTGTATGAAATGGCCACGGGACGGGTCCCTTTCGATGCGGAGACGCCGCTGGCGGTCGTCGTCAAACACATCCGCGACCCGCTCCCGCTCCCGAGCCACGTGAACCCCGACATCCCCGACGCGCTGGAGCGCATGATCCTGCGGGCCATGCACAAGGAGCCGTCAGAGCGCTTCGGTTCCGCCGCGGCCATGGTCGAGCTGATCTCGACCCTCGCGTCGGACAGCGCCCTCGAGAAGGAACGAGCCACCACGGTGCTCATAGGCTCCCCGCCGCCGCTGCCGACGGCTCACGTCTCGCCCCTGTCGAGCGCCCCCGCCGAGCCGCTGACGATGCCACAACGAGCATTGTCGCCGTCTGACCGCTCTCCCTCATCCCGCCACTGGCTCCCCGTCGCGCTGGCGGCCGCCGCGCTGGTCATTCTCGTGCTGCTGTGGATCCGTGTGACCGCACCCGAGTCCGAGGCCCGAACCGCGCGTTCTCTCGTGGCCTCACCGATCGACGAGGCACCGGAGTCAGAGACCGACCAAGCGAGCCGGGCCGGCGCCGTGCCTCAACCCGATGCGGGCGACCGCGCAGTGCCCGAGGTCGCCCCTCCCCCCGCGCCGCCGGTTTCCGCCGTGCCCACGGCCACCGCGACGGGCGCCACGACCGGGTCGGCGACCGCACCGCGGGAGGCCACGGCACGCGCTGGAGCACCGGTGAGCCCCGTCGGCGAGCCGGACCTGGTCGCCCTTGGGGGCACAGCCGTAGACGAAGCCCGCGTCGAGCCGCCGGTGCCGCAATCAGCCTCCCCCCCCCTGGTGGCCGAGGCGACCGGCATCGAACCGGTTGCCCCGCGGTACGAGGCCGAAACGGCCAGCGATGATCCGTTCCCGGAGCTAGGTGACGGCACGTTCCTCGACCGCGAGGTCGGACTTCGCTGGACCACGACCGGCGGCCCCAGTCAGGGCGCAGACGGGTTCCTGTGGGCCGACGCGAACGCCTACTGCGAAGGGCTCGCCCTGGGCGCCAATTCCGCTTGGCGCCTCCCGACACAACCAGAGCTCGGGTCGATCCTGCAGCGACTCGATCCGGCACGGTATCCGTGGGGTTTGACACTCTGGAGCACCGACCGCCCATTCGGTGAATCGGATCGGCTCTGGGTCACGAACTCACCGCTGTACACCCCGCAGTGGTCATCGGAGATCCGCGACGCATCGGCCCGACGGCTGACACATCGGGCCGTGTGCGTCACGACCGGCACTCCCTGACGACGATGCCGCTCCCGCTGCCAACGCGGACCACCACGATCGGCGTCCAGTGAGCACGGGCCTCTGGTACGGCATCGCCGCCTACATCTGGTGGGGCGTCAGCCCCATTTACTGGAAACAGCTGGACCAGCTCTCCCCGACAGCTCTGATCGGGCACCGGGTTTTCTGGTCGCTCCTCATACTCGGCCTGCTGCTCATCTTCCGACCGCAGGATCGGTTCAGGCGCGGTCAACTCTCGGCACGCGTCGTCATGGCCTACGCCGTGACCGCGGCGCTGCTCTATGCCAATTGGCTGACCTTCATCTGGGCCGTCACCGCCGGATTCATCGTTGAATCCAGCCTCGGCTACTTTCTGTCGCCGCTGGTCACGGTGGGGCTCGGGGTCGTCGTACTGGGCGAGCGTCTGCGGCCGGGCCAGTGGGTCGCCGTGGCCCTCGCCGCCGGTGGCGTGGTGTATCTGACGGTGTCGGTCGGCACGTTGCCGTGGATCGCACTCCTCCTCGCGTCAACTTTCGGTCTGTACGGGCTCATCAAGAAGCAGGCCTCGCTGGGAGCCATGCAGGGGCTCACTGTGGAAACGAGCCTCCTCTGCGTTCCGGCCGCGGCATTTCTGTTCCTGGGCCCGGACATCGCCCCGCCCGCCGGAGCCGCCGCCAACGCCACCCCATGGATGAACCAGGCGCTCCTGGCGGCGTCTGGGGTGATCACGGTCGGACCGTTGCTGCTGTTCGGCGCCTCGGTCCGCCGGATCCCCCTGTCGCAGATGGGAATCATCCAGTATCTTGCGCCCACCCTGCAGTTTCTACTCGGGGTGCTCGTCTATGGCGAAGTATTCGGTCAATTCCAACTGGTGGGCTATGGCCTGGTGTGGGTGGCGCTACTGCTCTTTGCCGTCGAAGGGACGTACGCCTACCGGGCTCAACGGGCGGCGGCGACCCACCGTGACGCCTATAACCGGAGAGGGCTGGTCCGACGGCCAGCGGATCGACGACCAGCGCCCGGCGACGTCGGCGTCGACGAGCCGGGCGATGGCGGCGAGGGTGGTTTGCGCGGCGTTGAGCCCTAGACGAAAATCGTCGTCGGTGAAGGCGAAGGCGTCGCTGCTCGACATATGCCGAACTGCCGTTCAGCCCCGTCTCCTCGTTGTTCCACAGCGCGAAACGAATCGACCGTGCCGTCTGCGCGTCGGAGGCGCTGAAGATACGCGCCAGTTCCATGACGATGGCGGTGCCTGACGCGTCATCGTTCGCGGCCTGGCCGAACCCGTGGCCGTCCATGTGGGCCCCGATGATATACATCTCATCTGGATGGGTCGCGCCCACCTTGGTACAGAACACCTCAGAACGCTCGCCGTTGGTCGGCTCCTCCAGGTTCAGCCGCCGAAGCGTCTCATCCATCTGGGCCAACGGGTCGCGTACGACGCCGGTAGCCGAAGATCGAGCTGCCGCCCGGGCCCGAGCCGTTGCGACCCACCGCGCCGCCGGTGGCAGTCGGGCCGGTGGGGTTCACTGGCGGACGTGCCCCGCCGACCCGACCCGCAGCCCGACGCGGTTCCGGCTCGACGTGATAAACGATCCGTTCGGTGCTCGTGCAACCGACCGCCTGAAGCCACGCCTCGATCCAGGCCACGGCGTCTCGATTCCGCGCAGTGCCCTGGCGACGGTCGCCGAACTGGGTGAGCCCCTTGATCGTGGACTTGTATTGCGTGAGGTCCAGCCGGCCAACAAGGGTTCGGACAAACGCGCCGCCCTCATCTCCAGACTGTGCCTCTGCCACGGTCGCGGCCACCACGCCGAGGACCAGGACGACCAGCCACCGCACGGACCTGACGCGGGACTGGTTGGCGTGTCGGAGTCGATGAAATGCGCCGACCAGGCCTAAAGTTCCGTCGCCAGAATCCGAGACGACCTAGGGGGGCCCAAACGGACGGCTCCATCTCACCCATGCAGATCTCGCGCTCACCCACGTTGCTCAACGACGCTCCAGGGTCAGATCTGACCGGATACCCAGTCGCTCGCGCACTGCACGGGGCCAAACCGCAAGTCCACCCGCGAGGCCGTGTCTGGGCCATCGGCGGCGGCAAGGGCGGCGTTGGGAAAAGCCTGCTCACCGCCAATGTCGGCATCACCCTCGCACAGACGGGAAAACGAGTGTGCGTCATCGACGCCGACCTCGGTGGGGCCAATCTGCATAGCTGTCTCGGCGTCACCCAGCCCGTGGCCACCCTGCACGACTTCGTGACGCGGCAGTCGGAAGGACTCCAAGAACTGGCCGTCCAGACGCCGGTTCCGAACCTGAGCTTGATTTCCGGAGCTGGCCATGTCCTGGGAGCGGCGAACCCCAATTACCAAACGAAGATGCGGCTGCTTCGAAAAATCAAACTGATGGATTTCGACCACGTGCTCCTCGATCTGGGGGCCGGAACGGGTTTCAATACACTCGACTTCTTTCTCAGCGGGGACCTGGGCATCCTCGTGTGCTTGCCCGAGCCCACGTCCATCGACAATCTCTATCGATTCATCAAGGCCGCGTTTTTTCGGCGCCTACGGGACCTGGACCGAAAGTTCCAGGTCCGCGAACTGGTGCGAGCGGCCATGGCTGA
>CALBET010000824.1 GCA_937888665.1 uncultured Acidobacteriota bacterium | reverse complement strand
AAATTCTGCACCTGCTGACGTGGATCCCAGCCCGCCTGTTGGGCCCAATCGAGCCAGAACGGGCACCCGGTGTCCGGGTTGAAGTGCCACTCGATGATCTCTCGCACCCACGCGTCGAGCGGGGTATTCGCCTCTGTCGTCTCGGTCTCGGTCAACGCACTCTCCGTACTCGTGAACCACCGATCTTACACTAGCAGCCCGTGGTGAAAGTCCCGCGTCGCACCGAGACCGGCGCTGGGCCGGACGAACCAGGCGAGAAGAGGGAAAATACCGGCAGTATTTGACCGATGAACAACGCAGATCGGCCGGATTCAGCGGCGGTCGGATGCAGCGGGACTTTCACCACGGGCTGCTAGGCCGAGGGCCCACAGGACGGCCTACCCGCCGAAGCCTCGGCGCAGGCGGGTACCCCGTTTCGAATGATCCCGGGTAGCGGGGCGTGGGGTTCGCCCAGGTTCTCGACCACGCCCTGATCACGGTAGGCGACTGGGTCGCACGCGGCGACCCAGTCGACCGCCCCCAGTCTGAGCGATCAGACGGCGAGCAGCTGATCCGATTTGGCGGCGAACACGAAGTCGCTCTCGGTCAGACCATCAATCTTGTGCGTCCAGATCGTCACCGTGACCAGTCCCCAGGACAAGCCGATGTCTGGGTGATGCCCTTGTTCTTCCGCCATCTCCCCCACACGCACGGTGAAATCGAGCGCCTGCCGGAAATCGTCGAACGAGTACGCTTTCTCGAGGTGATGCTCGTTGATCACCTGCCAGCCCCCGCCGAGCTGGTGCTGATAGGTCGCCAGGTCGTCGCCTTGCAGCGGCGGCACGCCGCCGCGACAGGGTACGCACTGCTTCGACGCCAGATCGCTCATGTCGCTGTTCCCCTAATTTCCAGAAGACCGGCTGGCCCGTCGGGCCCCGTTCCGGAACGTTGTCTCCGGATCTGCCCGACGGGACACTAGACAGTCTATAGTGAGCCCTGCGTTCGCCGCACCGGCGAACCTGATTGGAGGATCGATGGCCGAACAGGAGCAGAACTTCGCCAACCACGCCCGCTTCGTCGTGCCGTATCACTACGTGGCGTTCCCGATCTTGCTCGTCAACCTGTTGTACAGACTCTACTGGCTCTCCGGTGGGTTCACGTTCGACGCGATCCTCGACGCCCTGGTTGGGGTGGCGCTGATCATCGTGGCCTTGTTCGCGCGCGTCTTCGCGCTGGGGGCCCAGGACCGAGTCATCCGACTCGAAATGCGCCTCCGGATGCGAGAGCTGCTTCCAGAGGATCTGCACAGCCGCATCAATGACTTCACCCCGGCCCAGATGGTGGGCCTGCGGTTCGCGAGCGACGCGGAGCTGCCGGCGCTGGCGCGTAAGGTGCTGGACGAGAACATCACCAAAGCGACGCCGATCAAGAAGGAAATCAAGGACTGGCAGGCCGACCTCCACCGCGTGTGAGCCGGCAGCCTCGGGAAGAAAGCATTCGGGGTCACCGCCGGCCACCAGTCTGGGCGACCAGAGTGGTATCGTACTCTCTGGTTCACAGATGACTGTCGATAGAGACGTCGCACCGCTCCTGCAATCCACGCTCAGCGGACACGCCAGGCGACATGTGCTGATCGATGCGTGGGGATCGCCCGCCGAACGGTTGGACGACGAGGACGGCATACGGGCCATCCTCGAAGAGGTCATCGACATACTCGGGGCTACGCTGATCGCGCTCTCTCTCCGCCGGTTCAGCCCGCAAGGGGTCACCGCGGTGGCGATGCTGGCTGAATCGCACCTGGCCGTGCACACCTGGCCTGAGCTCAACTACTTTGCCGCCGACCTGTTCTACTGCGGAGCCGGTGACAGCGAGCGAGCGGTGCAGATGCTGGTCGACAAACTTGGCGCCCTCGACGTCCGCCAGCGCCACATCGTACGCGGTTACGACCAACGTCCTGAGCCGGTCGGGACGCCGGCGTCGTCGGCACCCCACCAGTAAAGATCCGATCAGGAATATGCGCCGCCTCCCCGGCACCCCTGGAGCGTGCAACGAGTCAGGGCCGGGGCTGGCAGTCTGAGGCGTGGTCACCGAGGAGATAGAGACGAGATGAGGGCGATTTCTTGGTCGACGATCGTGCTGATCGCCTCGGCCGGTCTTGCGGCCGGTGGTCAGGCCTCCCCCGAGACGGGCGAACAGGATGCCGCCCAGGCGATGGTCGAATCGCTGGCACAGTTTCGATTCGACCAACTGGGCCATCCCCAGATTCAGACCGATTCGATCAAGCCGGTGCTCGCCCCACCGGCGCGGCCTCACAGGCTCCTGATTCTGCCGGTACGCTTTGCCGACACGGGTTACGACCGCTTTGCGGACGATCCCGACCAGGACGAGAAAAACCGCGCCTATTTCCAGGAGCTCCTGTTCGCCGGTGGCCCCGCGGACCCGCAACCGGGCACCCTCTCCCACTACTATTGGCACCAGTCACGCGGTCGCTACAACGTCACCGGCGATATCTTTCCGGTGGTGGCGCTCGAACAACCGCTGCACTACTACGGTCGGCCGGTACAAAACTCGGACGGGAGCTGGCGCAATGACGAACGTGCGAGCGAGCTGGTCATGGACGCGCTGCAGGCCGCGACCACCGCGGAGCCGGACTTTCCCTGGGGCGACTACGACCAGTGGGATCCAGAGGACTTTGACGGCGACAGCGACCGCGACGAACCGGACGGCTACCTTGATCACTTCATTCTGGTTGTAGCGGGCAAAGGCCAGTCGTCCTGCCAGGGCCTCTACAAGCTGGATGAGAAACTCAACACCAACGCAACGGCCGACACATTCTCCACGCTGACCCAGGCCGAGCAGAACTGCGCGGACCGGATTTGGCCGCACCGATTCGCGCTGAGCCAGAACCTGGACCGCGGTCCAGTGGTGGACGGCCGGATGCACGTGCGCGGCGGGGCCGACATCGGGACGGGCATGTGGGTACTGGACTACAACATGCAGTCGGAGTACACGGAGCCGTCCACATTTATCCACGAGTTCGGCCACTCTCTGGGGCTGCCGGACATTTACGCCAGGGCGACCAACAACTCGACCGCAGCCTGGGACGCGATGTCCAGCACCGCCTCACCGGAGCCACAGGAATTGAGCGCCTGGTCGCGCACCGTGCTGGGCTGGTTGGAGCCCTGCGTCGTTCGACCGAGTGACCTGGGCGGCCGGCCCACCGGGTCGCTGTATCTGAAGACCATGAACGACTGGACTGGTGACGCCGGCCACGCCACGGCCGAAGGCGCGTGCGACGCCGCCATGGTCATTCTGCCGCCCAAGGTTCGCGACATCGTGATGGGGCCACTGGGCGCCGAACAGGGTGCGCAGGCCGTGTACTCCGGTCAAGGTAACAACATGAATCGCACCTTGGCACGGACGTTCGACCTCAGCGGCGTGCCGGCCACGGCCACGGTGGCGATGACCCTGGACGCCTGGTTCGTCATCGAAGCGGAGTGGGACTATTTCTACGTCGAAATGGGCGGCGCGGGTGAGCCATTCCGGCGCATCATGCCGACCGACAAGGACGCCGTCGATGACAAACAGAGCGTCATGCCATCGACCAAGGGGCACGAGGGGGAAGGGTCTTTCCCCGGGTTCACCGGGCGGAGCGGCGACCTGGACGGTGACGGCAAGGTGGAAAGCGCGCGCGGCTGCGATCCCGCGGCTGAGCGGACGTTGGCAGAGGACAGAGTCGGCGCCGGCACGGCAGACCCGTGCGAGGCAGCCCAGTGGATCAGGGCGACCTTCGATCTGAGCGACTACCGCGGCCGCGAGGTGACGGTACGCTTCACCTACTTCACCGACATGGCGGCGGTTGAGAATGGCGCGCTACTCGACAATGTTTCGATTCCCGCCATCGACTTCCACGACGACTTCGAGGGCCCCGATCTGGCCGACTGGCAGACCGAGGGCTTTACCTTATCCGCGGGCCAGCACCATCTGGCCGTGCCGCACTTCTACATACTGGAGTACCGCGACCCGTATCGCGAGTTCGATACCGTCAAGAACTATGACCAGGCCCTCTCCCACCCCGGTTTCACGTTCTTTCCGGATCGGGACGGGGACATGGCGGCCTTCAATGTCAACTACAGACCGGGTGTGGTGATGTGGTACTACAACGGCGAGTACCTGTGGAGCCAGAACGAACCCTCCGAGACCGGTCCCGGCCGAGGTTTCTTGTTGGTGGTAGACGCCAACCCGCAGGAATTCGCGGTCCCGGCGCTGCCGCAGCAGTACTATCAGACCTCTGACGGGTGGACACACTGGCAGTTCGACGACGCAGCCCAGCCACTGCTCAGAGACGGCTTTGTCGACGTCATGTGCTTCCAGCGCCGGCCGGACTACTACTCAACAGATGTGGCCCCGGAGGATATCGCGCGATGCGCAGAGGTGGTGATCGACGGTCAGCCGGCGATGGAGCGATTGAGCTGGGACGGCCGGCCCCTCATGTATGGCTACACCATCATCAACGAATTCCTACCCGGTCCCGAACGGCGCGCGCGCAAATCCGGTGGCAGCCTGTTTGACCTGCGGATTCGCGACGGCCAGACGCAGTACCGACTGTACGACCGCGCGCTACGCGGCATGCACTCGGCGGATGCCCCCTTCGCGGTCGAAGACTTCGCGAACGGCGTGGAAGTGTATCGCGCCCAGGGCGGCGTCATGACCCGACAATCAGCGACGCCCTTCGCCGCGGTCAGCGCGTTCACTGACGAACGACCAAATCGCTACCAGAACCCCAATCTGCCCTTCGGAGGCGCGGACATCCCTGAAGCGGGCTTCAGCTACACGCTGGAGCAGCCGGGCCCAGGGGCTCCCGAAGGCAGTGCAGTGCGCGTGGATTTCCGCTGGCGTTGAGTCCCGCCGGTCACAATCACAGGTCCTTCACCATTCGCTCCGCCATGTCGAGATGCCTCGGCATGCCGAGGCGCTGATACATCTCGACCGCCTCGCCGAGCAGCGTATGGGCGCGGTCATGGTCGCCGGGACCGTTTCGTTCCGACAGCATCCAGGCATACCAGCGACGGGCTTCGGGCTGCGCGATGAGATCGGGCATCGCGTGCGCCTGACCGAGGGCCGTTTCGAAGTGCGCTTCCGCCGGGGCCCAGACGCCGCCGGCGGCCGCGGCCGTCCCGGCCATGGTTTGCGCCAGGAGACCAGGCATGAACGGCGTCACCAGGCCGCGCGACAGGCAGTCGACCACCAGCGGATAGAGCGCGTGCGCCTGATCGCGGCGGCCCGCCGTCACCAGCGCCTCGACCCCCAGGATGGCCGGTAACAAAGCACCGAGGAGCGCGGGACGTCCGGGCGTTGCGAGCGTGGGACCCAGCCCGGCCCACATCTGGCCGACATCTTCGTGCCCGGAGTGCGCCTTGCACCAGAGCAGCCCGCCGATGTGCCATCCGCGGACCAGCTCGGACCGACACACGTCGACCGCCGTCTCGAAGCTCGCGAGCGCGTCTTCCCACTGCCCCTGCCAGAACTGCGCCCAGCCCAGCCACATCGGGCCGTGCCCCACGTAGATCCCGCCTCCCCGGCGCCAAGCCTCGACGCCGCGCCGCGCGGCGGCCTCGAAGGTGTCGAGCCGCCCAGTCGTCATCACGGTCGCCCCCGCGACCCCGGCATCGGACACCACCCACGCTCCGTGATGCCCGAGACGCTCTGCCAGATTCCGCAGCGGCGGCGCTTCGCGAAGCACCTCGGCCGGCCGGCCCCCACATAAACGAAGGGGTAGCAACGCCGACTGGACGATCGCCGTGTGCCAGCCGTCGGCGGCGATTTCCGGCATGCTCAGCGCCCGTTCGCCTGCCTCGATGCCAACGTCGACGTCAAGATGCAGATAGGCGACTCGCGTGCGATTTCCAAGCATCTCGCCGAGTAGCCGCTGGTCGCTCCACTGCTCCGCGGTCAGAATCGACCGGTCGATCAACGCCGTTCCGCCTGGGTGGTCGCCGTTGACCGCCCGATGCAGACCGACCGTGCCCCGCAGCCGGCAGGTGTCCGCCGTCTCGTCCGCGCCGGCCGCGGCCAACCCGCGTTCGCAGACCTCGAGCGCCTCGGCTGGACGGGCCTGGTAGTACAGCAAGAAAGCCAGATCGCGCGTCAGCCTGGGGAGACGGTCGACCGCGCCGAGCGCCTGGTAGCGCCCGAGCGCCTCGTGCCATTCGGTAATCGCCTCCTCGGACCGGCCCAGGCTCCGGAGCGCGTCCCCCCGCTGCGCCAGCAGATCGGCCCGTGCGATCCCCTCGGGCGCCTCCTCCATCGACAGGGCCGCGTCGAGGTGCCCGAGCGCCTCCTCGAACCCGGACGCCGCCATCGCCTGGGTGGCCGCCAGGTCGAGAAACCGCAGCGTCTTCTCCGGATCGGAGGCGAGCCCGGCCTGGTACAGGTGGTGCGCAATCTGGGACGCCTGTTTCTCCACCGCTGACCGGTAGACCTGTTCAATCGCCTCGGCCACGCGCGCATGCAGCCGCTGTCGGCGCGGCAGCGACAGCGTTTCGACCAGCGTCTGCCGAATCAGCTCGTGGGCGAAGATGTAGCGCACGGCTCGGCCGCTCGCGGCCGAGCTGATGAGCTGCGCCTGTTCCACTTCCTCCAGCAGGTCGAGGAGTTTGTCCCCGTCGATGTCGGTCGCCGCCTCGACCACACGCAAGTCGAAGTTGCGCCCAATGACCGCTGCCACCGTCAGAGCGCCCCGTGCCTCGTCGCTGATCCGCTCGAGCCGACGGCCGATGACGAGCCGGACCCCCTCGGGGACCTGCAAATCGTCGACCCGCAGGTCGGCGCGCCACCGGCCGGCGTCGTCGAACAGCCGCCCCTCTTCGGACAGGTGCTGGAAGACCTCTTCGACGAAGAACGGGTTGCCCTCGGTCTCGCGGTAGACGATGCGGGCCAGCTCGGTCGGCGGTGGCTGGCCGCTCAGGCCGGTCAGCAGCGTCCCGACCTCATCCTGCCCCAGCCGACGCAGTGGAATGCGTATCGCCCGCCGCTCGCGAAGCAGGCCCTCCAGGACCCTGGCAAACGGCCGGGTCACATCGAGCTCGACGTCGCGATAGGTGCCGACGATCAGGAACGGCAAAGTCGCCACCTGTTGTGCGAGATGCTGCATCAGCAACAGCGTCGGTTCGTCGCCCCAGTGCAGGTCCTCGAGTACGGCGACGATCGGCGTCACCCGCGTGGCGCGATCGATGAATTCCCCGAACGCGTTGAACAGATAGCGACGCTGCTGCTCGGGCGGCAGCTCCATCGGCGGCGGCACGTCGTCAAAGAGACGCCGCAGCTCCGGCATCATCCGCGCGATCTCCGACGCGGCGTCGCCCAGCGCCTCGCGGAAGGCGGCACGTGGGACGATCTTGGCCGATTGCTCGAGCAACTCGATGAATGGGATGTGCGACGGCGTCCCTTACGTCTCGTAGCAGTGGCCCACAAGGGCCAGGCAGCCGCGCCGGCGGGCGTCGTCGGACAGCTGCTCGGTGAGACGCGTCTTCCCGACGCCAGGCTCGCCGCCGATCAGCACCACCGAGCCCTGCCCCTCGACCGCGCGGTCGAGCGCCTGACGCAACTGATCCAGCTCCGCCTCGCGCCCCACAAACGTGGCACGTCGGGACGGACTCGGGACCGGCGTGGCCTCGGTCGCCGCTGGCGTGGCGCGCCGCAGTTGTGGCGTGGCGTCGGACAACCGCCCGAAATCGGCCCGCGCATCCCCGACCGACTGATAGCGGTCGGCGGTCGACTTGGCAAGCATCTTCCGCAGCATCAACCGCACCGTGTCGGGCAACCCGTCGAGCCGTTCGCCGTCGACCGCCGGCTCGTGCTCGAGAATGGCGTTCATCGTCTGGACCGCCGTCTCACGGCGGAACGGATGCTCCCCGGACAGCAGCTCAGCCACGAGCGTGCCGAACGAGAAGATGTCGGACCGGCTGTCGACCGCCTCTCCACGCACCTGCTCTGGCGACATGTAGGCCGGCGTGCCGACCAGGGAGCCCGACACCGTGATCCCGTCGCCTGAGGCCTCCCCGCCCAGGAGGCTGTCCCCGAACGGCTTGGCCAGACCGAAGTCCATCACTTTGACGTGCCCCTGACCGGTCAGCATGATGTTTGCCGGCTTCAGGTCGCGATGCACGATGCGATGGGTGTGCGCCTCTTCGAGCGCGTCGGCGATCTCGGTGGCAATCTCGATGATGCGCCGGACCCGCAGCGGCTCACGCCGCATGCGCGCCTCTAGCGTCTCACCGACCACATACTCCATCGCGATACACGGACGACCGTCGGCTTCGGTCACCTCGTAGATCTTGCAGATGAACGGGTGGTCGAGCGCGGCCGCCGAGCGGGCCTCGCGCTGAAAGCGCTCGCGCGCCTGCACATCTTGCTCGAGCGCCTCGGGCAGGAACTTGAGCGCGACCTTGCGCCCGAGCTGCGTATCATCGGCGAGGAAGACCTCGCCCATCCCGCCCTTGCCGAGACTGCCGAGCACGCGATAGCGGGGAGCGTCTGGAGGCATGGGCTGTGGGTCGCGGCGCCGTTGGATTATGGCAGGTTTCGTCGCCGCGCTGGTGGGGCCGCGACGCCAGCTGAGGCAGGCTGTCGGCCAGTCGGATGTTGATGAACGCCGGCCGCGTCACGCCGAGGCGGCACGCCTCTTGGTCGATCGCGCGAAGGAGGTCCGCGGGAAAATCGACGTTCACACGCTGCACGGCCCGCCCGGGACGCCGGGCCCTCGTCGCATCCATCTGGGCGGACAGGTCGGTGCCGGCGTCGTGCATCGCGTCGAGGGTCGTCGCCGACGAAACGCGCCTGCTGGTGGCGGACACTGGCACGGCCTGGCTGCTCGAACCTGACCGCCAAGGGCAGAACCCCTTGACGGAGGGTTCGTTTAACGCGCTGTGGGTGGGCCCGGATGGATCCAGGCTGCTGGACGCGCGGGACGGGCCAGACTGACCATGGCTGGTCGAACATCCGGTGACCGGGACGGGCGAGGCGCGCGCGCTGCCGACCCCACCGGGCTTCGCGCGCCTGCAGGACGTCTCGCCGGACGGACGCACGGAGCTGTTCAGTCAGGGCGCCCTCGACACGGGTGTCTTCGCCGCACGGCTGGACGGGACCGGCGATGCCCCCGGATCTCTCGTCCAGACCGGCGAGGTGATCATGACCCCCAGGTTTGCGCCCGATGGGCGTTGGATCGGGTACGCGGCCGCCCAAGGTCAAGACTCGCAGGGGATTTACGTCCAGCCGTTCCCGGGCCCCGGCCTGCGGCGGCAGATTTCGAGCGGTGGTAACAGACCCGTGTGGCGCCCCCCATCACGTCACCCGGTGCGGAGCTGCACGAAGCCGGCCGAGACGCGTTCTGGATCCGGTCACCCAGCCACGGCGTCGGGCGGCGCGGCAAAGGCGTCGCGGCTGGCGGTCAACCACAAGCCGCCGTCAACGACCAGCGTGTGCCCGGTAATGTAGGACGCCGCGTCCGAGCACAGAAATAGAGCCGCGTTGCTGACGTCACTGATCCGCCCGAGACGCTGGAGCGGGGTGGTCTGTTCCGCCCGCTTCGTCGCAGCATCGTCGAGCAGTCGGCGCACCCCTTCGGTGTCGGCGATCGGCCCTGGGGCGATGCCGTTGACGCGGATGCCGTACGGCCCCCACTCGACGGCCAGGACCCGGGTCAGCGCATCGACTCCGGCCTTGGCCGAGGCGACGTGTAGCTGCGCCGGGGTGCCCAGGTAGTGCAAAGTCGCGCTGATGTTCAACATGACTCCGCCGCGCCGCCGCAGATACGGGAGCGCCGCCTTCGCGCAATGAAACGTGCCCTTCAGATCGATGTCGACCACGGTTCCGAACCCGTTGGGTGACAGGTTCTCGGCCAGGCAGAGGAAATTGCCGGCCGCCCCGTTGACGAGGATATCGAGCCCACCCAGTTCGTCGACGGCGCGGGCGACGGCCGCGTCGACCGCCGCCGGGTCCCTCACATCGGCCGCGACCGCAACGGCGCGACGACCGGTCGCTCGAATCTCGGCGGCGGTCGGGTCCAGATGTCCGGACGACCGACTCATGATTGCGATGTCGCATCCATACCGGGCAAGCTCGAGTGCGATACCCCGGCAGATGCCGGTCCCTCCGCCCGTGACGAGGGCGGTCCGCCCCTCCAGCAGATTGGGTTGAAACGTCATGGTCTCTCCTGTTCTTTCTCGTCTG
>CALBET010000823.1 GCA_937888665.1 uncultured Acidobacteriota bacterium | reverse complement strand
AATCGCCAGACACACCACTGCCACAGGCAGTGGCGACCGGCGCAGAGCCGTTGCTGGTAGTCGGTGCGATGGCCGGAGGCTAGTCTTCAGGGCCCCGGGATATGGCCTTCTGTGCTGAGTCTGATGCGATAGAGACTGGTGCTCGAGGTCAGATAGAGCGTGCGCCCGTCGTTGCCCCAGGCGACGTTGGCAGTCACCTCACCGGTGGAGATGGTACCCAGGTGGGTCCCATCAGGCGCGATGACCCAGACGCCGCCAGGGCCGGTCGCGAAGAGGTTGCCGGATATGTCGATTTTCATGCCGTCGGCGGCGCCCTCCGCGGTCTGGTCGTTCACGTCGTAGAAGACGCGCCCGTTCGACGCACCGCTTTCGTCGAGGTCGTAGGCCATCCACACCTTGTTCGCCTCGTCGGAGTTGGCCACGTAGAGCGTCGTTTCGTCAGGAGACAGCGCGATCCCGTTCGGACGGGTCTGGTCGCGGACCAGCAACGCCAGTTCCCCGTCCGGCCTCAGTCGGTAGATACCGTTGAAGTCGAGCTCGCGGTCCGGCGATTCTTCGAGCCCCTCGAGCCCGTAGGGCGGGTCGGTGAAATACAGCGAGCCGTCGGAGGCGTAGACGGCGTCGTTCGGGCTGTTCAGCTGCCCACCTTCGTACTGCTCCACCACCACCGAGCGCGTGCCGTCAGCGTCGACTCGCGAGATGCGCCGGTTCCCGTGCTCGCAGATGATGAGCCGACCCTCGGCGTCGAGGGTGAGGCCATTCGAGCTGATCGACCGCTTGCCGGTGCGGTCACCCTCGAACACGGGGTCGATAAAGGTGCTGGCGCCGTCGGCCTCGGTCCACTGGTAAATCTCATTCCCCCGGACATCGGAGAACAGCAGCCGCGCGTTCTGGCGGTCCCAGACGGGGCCCTCGATGAAATTGAAGCCCCCCGCCAGTGTCTCGATGGTGGCGTCGGCCGGAATCAGGGCGTCGATCCGAGGGTCGAGACGCTGGATCTCTCCGACGGCCGGCTCCGCCGCCGACACCTGGGCGGCCTCGGGTTCAGTGGGAGCCTCTGGCTCAGTGGCGCCGCAGGCGACCGTGACGACGGTGGAGGCAATCACGACGAGGTAGCGAAATCTGATCATGCGTTCTCCTTCTGGAAGAACTGATAGTAGAACAACGGACGGCCCGCGTGCCCCCGCGGGTCATCGTCATGGCAGGGCCAGCCCGACGTACTCGCTTTCCATGTCCTCCCAGCCGACCGTGGCGACGATGAACTGCTTGCCGTCGACCATGTAACTGATCGGGGCGGCGGTCGTGCCGCCGGGGAGCTCCAACTCCCAGACGACATCTCCCGTCGCCTTGTCGAGCGCGCGGAACATCTTGCCCCCGCTGCCCTCCGCCAGAAACGCTGCGCCGACGTTGGCTCCCTCGCCGAAAAACACAAGGCTCTTCGTGACGAGCGGGGCGGCGCGCCCGCCGTGTCCGAGCGGGGGCAGGTTGAGGTGAGCAATGGCGGGGTGGTCGCGCGGCCCGTCGCCGTTGGCCGTGGTCCAGAGAATCTCTCCGGCGTTCAGATCGATGGCGACCAGGCGGCCGTACGGCGGCTTGAAGAGCGGCAGTCCCTGCGGACCGGGAATGTGCCGTGGGCGCGTCATCACCCAGTCGACGTTCGAGCGAGGATGCTCGGACCGCCCCAACCCAATGACCGTGCCACTGTGGTTGGATGGCACGTAGAGGATACCGGTCTCCGGGTCCGCCCCGGCGCCGTTCCAATCTGTCCCACCCGCCAGCCCCGGCACCGACATCGTGCCCTGCGTGCCCCCGGGGCGCTCGTCAATGAGCGAAGGCGATGTGAAGAATGGACCCCAGACAAAGTCCGCGAGCATGGCAACCGCTTCTTCACGCAACGCCGGTGTGAAGTCGATCAGGTCGTCGAGGCTCACCCCCTGCTGATCATAGGCCGGCGGTTTGGTGGGAAACGGCTGCGTGGCCGCGTACCACTCGCCTGGCACGTTCCCGGGCGGGACCGGCCGCTCCTCGATGGGCCACACCGGCTCACCGGTGATGCGATCGAAAACATACGTGAACGCCTGCTTGCTCACGATGGCGACCGCCTTGATCGCCCGACCGTCGACCGTCACGTCGACCAGAATCGGCGCCGCCGGGAAGTCGTAGTCCCACAGGCCGTGATGGACCGCCTGGAAATGCCAGATCCGTTCGCCGGTCCTCGCGTCGAGACACACCAGACTTTCGGCGAACAGGTTGTCGCCCGGCCGGTGCCCACCGTAGTAGTCACTCGTCGGTGTCGAGAGCGGCAGATACACGTACCCCAATTCCTCGTCGGCACTGGGGGAGGCCCACATGTTCGTGTTGCCGGTGTACTCCCACGACGCGCGGTCTTCATTGAGCGCCGTCAGCCATGTCTCGTTGCCCGGCTCGCCCTCGCGTGGAATGGTGTGAAAGTTCCATAGTTGCTCGCCGGTGCGCACGTCGAACCCCCGCACATCGCCCGGCGGCATCTCCTTCAGGGCCGCCATCGTCTGACTCGTGATGTCGCCGATCAGCGAGCCCACGATCACGACGTCGTTGACGACCAGCGGCGCCGAGCGCCAGCGAAACTGGTCCACGACCCGGTCGTCGAACCCCTGGAGCAGGTCGACCGCCCCCTCGGCCCCGAACCCCGCGATGCGTTCGCCTGAATCGGCGTTCAGCGCGACGAGGTCCGACCCGATGATGGCGAGCACGCGGGCATCGTCTCCATCGACCCAGTAACCCAAGCCGCGCGTGGCCGTGCGACGCGACGGCTCCTCGCCGTCCGCAGCGAGAGGCACGGACGGCGCGTCGAACCAAACCACCTCGCCGGTGACCGCGTCGAGGGCGGTGACCATGCCGAGACCGGTGCTGATGTACAGCCGCCCTCGGGCCATGAGCGGCGTGTTCTGCGATGCGCTCGGGGCGCGCATCGAATTGCCCTGCCGTGTTGCGTCAGGAATCGTCGACTGGCGCCAGACGATCTCGAGGTCGTGCACCGTGTCGCGGTTGATCTGGTCAAGCGGCGCGTACTTGGTGCTGGCCTGGTCGGCGGCGTAGGCGCGCCATTCACTGGTCTGGCCGGCAGCGCTCGGGCCACTCGCCAGGAGGAGCGCCCCCATCGCCACACCGAGCACGCGATGGGAGCGACGAGTCAACCGGTCGCGCATGTCGACCTCCGATGGAAGGCGTACGGTCTCCCGATTGCCGGGACCACACCACGGGCCGAGAAGAGCGCAAGTGGTGTATCGCAGGACTGTACAGCTACTCCGCCCGCGGTGCGAGCAACGGGTCGAGCGCGACGGCGCAGCGCCCGGGCCGACGCCGCCGAACCGCAGGTGCGCCTGCCGCCGCGACCGACGAGCCGCGCTCGTCGCTGATCCGAACTGCAACAGCAACCCGGTCTGCCGCCCGCCTCCGGCGGCCAGCCGGTGGCGGGCGAGGTCAGCACCAAAAACACCAGTGATACGGCGGACGGTAGTAGGTAATCAGGCGACCACACACGATGACGCCAATCCAGCAACTCAATGAGACGGCGGCGGCGGTCCTGGCGCTGCCTGGGACGGCGTCCGCGCCTGCGGCTTTGACCGGACCGAACACGAATCGATAGAAGAACAGCACATTGATCCCGGCGATGGCCATGAGGGACAGCTTGACCTGAAAAGCCGGATTGAACAGGTATTGGTCAGGCGCGCTCACCACGAACATGACACCTGTCGTGATGTTCAGGAGGTAGCCACCCACCCCCCAGGGCACAAGCTTGTGGAGCGCGTGCATCGGGATACCCTTGGCCAGCCCCAACATGCGGAGGTCGAACATCCCCACCGTCCCGATCAACAGACAGAGCCCCATAAAGTGCAGCGACTCTGCCGTCGGCCAGCCCCAGGCCGAATGCATGAAGTCGTAGATGCCGCTCCTCTGACCGAATGCGAGAAGGGTGTCCATCTTCGTCAGTACTGATGGGAGGCCATCATCATGCTGTGCGTATAGGCCAGAAGACGGCCCGACGTGACCGCCGCGGCCCAGAGCAAGAGCGACAGCGCCGCCAGCACCCGGGCCTTTCTCGGAGCAGGGTCAGCGTCATAGCGCGGATCCCGCAGCAACCCGCGCAGCAACGCCCTGGTAATGCCGAGTGCCGCCACGACCGCCGCCAGCTTGAAATAGAACACCGGATTGGTCAGGGCCTTCGCCGGATACGCCGCGAGCAGAAGCACCCCCGACACCGAGACCACCACGAGATTGACCCACAGGACCGAAAAGAAGCGCCGCATCAGAGACAGCGGGACGCGCGGAGCCACACCGAGGATACGGAGATCCGTCGCCACGTGGACCCCAACCACGAATCCCATGCCGACCGAGTGAAAGATCAGGGTGGAGAAGAACGCCGGACCGGACTCCCGCATCCAGGTGCTGAACGACGTCTCTTCAAGCCAGACCAAGTAGTCCATAGGTGTCAGGGGCGCCCTCGCGCCGCCCACACGATACCACCCCCTATTGGACCGTCTCCCCTGAACCGACACCTGAACGGACGCGGACTCACACGCCTGAGTGCCGTTCGCCAGTTGCGCCCTGTTAAGATGGCAAGCTTTTTGCAATAATCGGATGTGACACAGACGGTTCGACCCCCCTGCCGGTCGCCCGTCACGCGTGGAGCAGACGTCATGCATCGACAGATTCGAAGATTGGGACTTGCCTGTGGCGCGATGCTAGCCCTGGCCGGCAGCGCGGCCGCGCAAGTGATTCCAATGAGTTTCGCCGAAATCGTTGCTGCGGCCGACACAATCGTCGTTGCCGAAGCGGTCGATTCGCGGTCCGAATGGGTCACAAGTGGTGCGAATCGGGCGATCGTGACCCGGGTCACGTTCCGCGTCAGCGATACCTATAAAGGGCTCGGCAGGCTGCTGCTGCCACTGGAGTTTCTCGGCGGCACGGTCGACGGCGCCACCATGGAGGTGTCCGGCGTTCCCACCTTCGAGATCGGCGAACGGG
>CALBET010000822.1 GCA_937888665.1 uncultured Acidobacteriota bacterium | reverse complement strand
TGGCGATCGAATGCGGTGTATTGAACTGCAGATTGCCGTCGCCCCGAGTCCCGACCGCCTTCACGAACCGGCCGTTCTTGTCGTACTTCACGACGCGGGCGTCGAAGTATCCGTCCGACACGAAGATGTTGCCCTGCTGGTCGAAGGCCACGTCAGTCTGACGACCGAAGCGATACTTCTCGTTGCGGCCGTGGAACGTGCCCCCGCCCGGCATATTCAGCAGCATCGCCACCGGGTCCGGGCGGCGGCCGATGACCATCAGGACCTGCCCCTCCGGGCTGAATTTGACAAGCATGTCCGTGCCTTCATCGACGGCCCAGATGTTGTCCTGGGCATCGACGCGCACGGAGTGCGCGAAGGCGAACCCGTAGTTGTTGCGGCCAATCTCGCGCACGAAGTCCCCGTCCGGCGTGTACTCGAACAGGCGCGTCTCGTAGGCACGGTGATAGATATAGACGTTACCCTTCGAGTTCGTCGCGATGCCCATGTTCTCGCCGGTATAGATGCCAGGCGGGTTCTTGAAGAAATCGGGCACCGACTCGTGCGGAATCACCGGCACATTGGTGGCCGTGGCCGGGCGTTGGGCGGCCAACCGCGGGCCGACAAGAACGCCGACGCCGACGAGCGCGACGACGGCGACCGGGTAGTGCAGCCAGGGCCTCATTGCAGCCTCCAGAGATAGAGTCGTGTCGAGCACACAGGAACGGACACAGGCAATTTACAGCAGTGCGCCGTCCCGTTCAAATGTTGTTCTGAATCACTCAGCCAACGCGCGACGATCGGCTCGCGTCAGCGGCTCCACACCAGGCGCGCGTCCAGGTCGACCCAGTCGTCCCCCTGTCGGACTTTGACCGGAAGCGGTCCCCGACTTTCCAGCATCGTGCGGCCATCAGGAGAGAAGACCAGATCGATCTCTGGAGCCAGCCACCGCACGAACAGGCTGCTCGCCTGCATGCGGAGCATGACCGCAGGATGGTCGAGATGCCGCGTCACCCCCTGGTGTTTCAGAGTGAACCGCACGATACGTGCGCGGTCCAGGGCGACGAGCCTGAACGAGACGTCCGCACCACCCACCAGTCGGTCCCACTGACTGGTGACGAACGACGGCAGCTGATCGATGGTCAGCGTGTCAGGGGTCCAGTCGCGCCGGATCTGCGACCGCCTCCCGTCGCGCACGACCTCGAACAGCGCGTCGACGCCAGACACGGTCATCGAGTACTGTTCGTCGACTTGGTGCTGCTCGAGTTCGGCTCGCACGACCGCCCCAGAGACATAGGTCACGCGCTCCCTGCAGGCGACCTGACCCGCCGGGTCCACGAACCGGACATCGGCCACGGTCTGTCCATCGGCCGTCGTCAGTGTGCGTTCGAGTGTGAAGAGCGGCGCGGACAGATCGCCATCCCGCGCCACGACAGTGGCATGTTCCACCGGTGCCGTCTGGAGCGCGACGGCCAGCCACAGGAGCAGAACGCGGGTCATCATATCGTCGCAGGTGTTGTATGGTGGCGCTACAACCGTTGACCCGCCAGCCGCCACCTCCCGATCGACCAACGCATCTGCGGGCTGTACCGCACCATCGGCTGCTCCCCTTCATCGTCCTGCTGGTCTGCGTGGGGGTTGGCTGCATCGCACGACTCGGCCGGCTGGAGCGGATCCCGGCCGAGACGCTCAGGTCGACCCCCGAGCGGATCGCGCGCGGTGCCTATCTGGTCGAACACGTGACGGTGTGTCTGGACTGCCACTCGCAGCGGGACTGGGACCTCTTCTCCGCCCCGATTGTGCCCGGCACCGAAGGACAGGGCGGCGAGGTCTTCGACAGCCGTCATGGCGTGCGCGGCGTTGTCTACGCGACCAACATCACGCCGGCGGCGCTCTCCTGGTGGACCGACAACGAGCTGCTGAGAGCCGTCACAATAGGTGTGAACCGCAAAGGGGACGTGTTGTTCCCCGTCATGCCGTATCGGCGCTACAGATACCTGACGCAGGGCGATGCGGCCGCCATCATCCGCTACGTACGCACGCTGCCCCCAATCGGACATCAGGTGCCACCGCGACAACTGAACTTCTTTGTGAAGTTCTTCATTCGGTCGTTTGCCGACGACAAGGTGCGTTTAGCGCTCGCCCCCGGTGAAGACAACGACCGGGGCGAGCCAGATCAGGTCGAGTACGGTCAGTATCTGACACGTCTGGCGAACTGCGGAGACTGCCACACACCGAGAAACCTGGCCGGGGAACCGGAGCCGAATCGCGTGATGGCCGGCGGGGTCAAGTTCACCCTCCCCCAGGGCACAGTATGGTCGGCCAATCTCACACCGGACCGTGACACTGGCATCGGACGCTGGACCCCGGCGGCCTTCGTGGGGCGGTTCAAGTCGTTCGCGGGCCCTCGGTCTCGTGCCCGGACGGTCGGCACCGGCGGCATGAATACCACCAGGCCGTGGACGATGTATGCGGGCATGAGCCAGACCGATCTGGAGGCGATCTACGCCTACCTCCGCCAGGTGAAGCCCGTCGCCAATCGCGTCGCGGCCTTTGCCTCCGTGGACCCGCTGTGACCAGGACGGCGACGCGATCGGCTGAGCGCCTATCGCTCACACGGTGCCTGTCGAGCGCAACGTCGCCTGTATACTCAGCGTCTCATGCGAAGGACCCAGCCGGCCGCAGTCGCTCGCCTCACGGCCGCACTCATCGCGCTGCTGTCCATGTCGCTGCCCGGCTGCACGGCGTCCGGCCCATCCAACGCGCCAGAGGCCGACGCGGCGGCGGAAATCCTCGAGGAGCCGGTCGCGTCGCAGCCGACATTCATCAACCTCCTTCCCTGGGGGAAGCTCGACTTCATGCGCGGTCAGTTTCCCTCCGCCGGCGACTGCAACACGTTCGTGCAGGCACTGCCCAACTACTCTGGCTACACGACCGCGGAGCGATGCCAGCAGATTGTCGACCCTGTGTACTGCACGGCCTGGCAGGATGACGAGGGCAACCACCTCGACTGCTTCAAGGGGGTCGGCGGATGCGAGGTCGAGCTCAAGCGCCACGACCTGCTGGCCGAGAGCGGCTCCCGCACGATTGGCGCGCGTTGCGAAGTGTCCCCCCTGGAAGACGCGTGGGCGCGCTTCCAGACCGACGTGAAGGCCGGAGAGTAGCGGGCCGGGTTTCCCGAACGGAGGGAGCGGAACCATGAGCACGGTGCGTCTGCTGGTTGGCACATGCAAGGGCGCGTTCATCCTCACGTCTGATGGCGCGCGTAGGCCATGGGATGTCGACGGGCCGCATTTCGGGGGCTGGGAGATTCACCACGCCAAAGGCTCCCCTGTCGACCCGGATCGCCTCTACCTCGCGCAGTGGACCGAATGGTTCGGGCAGGTCATTCAGCGGTCGCGCGACGGCGGAAAAACCTGGGATGCGGTCGGCAACGAGTTCGTCTATGACGGCGCCCTCGGGACCCACCTGTGGCGTGTGCAGAGGATCTCTCCCTCAAATCGCCAGACACACCACTGCCACAGGCAGTGGCGACCGGCGCAGAGCCGTTGCT
>CALBET010000821.1 GCA_937888665.1 uncultured Acidobacteriota bacterium | reverse complement strand
CAGGTTCCAGAGGTACACGACGTCGCCACAGCACACGCTTCCGTTCTCGAACACTTCGTCCACAACGCGCTGGAGCGAGCCGACGTCAGACGGAGGCAGTCGATAGTGCGTGCTCGTGCGGCGCTCGAACGCATCGCCGACTGTGAGTACCACCACCCGCTGGTCGGCATCACGCAACCGGTCGGCCACCTCCTCGCCGATACCCAGCTCGTCGGCAAACACCAGGAGCACGCCTGTTTTGTCCGGCGTCTGCTCCGGCCCGTGATCGGCTGGCTGCCATCGAATCTCAAACAACCGGTCCTGGTTCTGGCCGGATACCTCCGGCGCGTCGACCTTCGCGGCTGACGGCCCGTCCACCCAATAGCGCCGACGCTGGAACGGGTAGGTGGGCAGTGCCACTTTTCGCCGTGGGGAGCCTCGATCGAAGTCGGCCCAGTCAATCTCAGCGCCACTCTCATAGAGCGTGGCAAGACTCCGCAGCATCTCGGGCCACTCTTCGCGTCCGCGTTGCATGGACGGCAACCAGGTGAGGTCTTGCCCCGGCAGGCACGCGGGGCCCAGGCCGCAGAGGGTGGCCGTCGGCCCTATCTCGAGGACCGTGTCGCATCCGAGCTCTGCCACGGCGCGAACGCCGGCCGAGAACTGCACCGTGTGACGAGCATGCCGCCGCCAGTGTCCGGCGTCGATGTTCGACGCAGGCGTGATGAGCGCACCCGTCAGGGTCGACACCAGTGAGACGCGCGGCGCGTGGTGGGTGACCCGGCCGGCGGCGACCTCCAGCGCCTCGAGTAGAGGGTCCATCAACGGCGAATGAGCGGCGTGGGGGACGTTCAGCGTTCGCGCTTCAAAAGAGGCACCCAGGCGATCGAGCACGGCCTGGACGCCTGGCTCAGCGCCGGCGAGGACGATGCGCCCCGGCCCATTGACCGCGGCGATGGACACCTGGTCCGCCGAGCCTGCCACCGCCGACGCCACCCGATGCGGGTCGAGAGCCACCGCCACCGTCCTGCCAGGCGCCGAGAGCTGCTGCATCAGCCGGCCGCGTTCTGCGACGAGCGTCAGGCTCTCTTCCAGACTGATCACTCCAGCCACGCAGGCCGCCACGTACTCGCCGATACCGTGGCCAAACACCGCGTCCGGCATGACGCCCCATGAACGCCACAATTCGGCTAGCCCAAACTCCAGGGCGAACAGCGCCGGCTGCATGAACTCCGCCTGGTCAACGAGACCGGCCGTCTCGTCCGTGTCTGGATACAACACCGACAGGAGCGGCGGCTTGAGATGCGGCCGCAGGAGCTGGTCGCAGGTCTCGATCACCTGCCGAAAAGTCGGCTGCGATTCGTACAGCGCTCGCCCCATGCCGACATACTGGGAACCCTCTCCGCCGAAAAGGAAGGCCACCCTGGGTCGTGACGTATCGGAGAGATCACGACGTCCTCCGGATACCTGACGGTTGCTACGGATCGCGTCCAGCTGTTCGCGCAGCTCGCCCGACGTGCTCGCGACGACCGCCCGCCGGTGACCGAAATGCGTTCGTCCGGTATTTGCTGTGAAGCAGAGATCTGCCAGTGACTCGGACGGGTGGGTCGTCAGGTGTCGATGGTACCGTTCGGCCAGCTCCGTCACCGCCTCCTGACTCCGAGCCGAGAAGGCCAGAAGGTGAACCGGGCGCTCGATCGCCGGCGCCGCCGGCGTCACGGCGGGCGCCTCCTCGACCACCAGGTGCGCGTTGGTTCCCGCAAGGCCGAATGCGCTGATCCCGCTGATGCGCGGGGCTGGTCCCGTCGGCCAGGGTACCGGTTCGGTCGGAATCCGAAATGGCGGCGCTCCGGTGGAGATATTCGGATTCAGCTTCCGAAAGTGCAGGTGGGCGGGAATCTCTTCGTGCTGAAGCGCCAAGATGACCTTGATCAGGCTCGCCACCCCGGCTGCGGCCTCCAGGTGCCCGATGTTCGTCTTCACCGACCCAACTGTCAGAGCCGCATCTGCAGGGCGGTTCTCTCCGAACACCTTCACGATCGACCCTGTTTCGATCGGGTCGCCAAGGGGCGTACCAGTGCCGTGAGCTTCGATATAGCTGACGTCGCCTGGCTCCACGCCAGCATCTTCAAGCGCCCGCCTGATCAGGGCCTGCTGCGACGGCCCGTTGGGGACCGTCAATCCGCCGCTGCGGCCATCGTGATTGACGGCCGAACCTCGCAGTACGGCCTGAATGGAATCACCGTCGGCGAGTGCATCGCTGAGCCGTTTGAGCACCACCATGCCGCAGCCTTCGCCGCGCACGTACCCGTCGGCGCCTGCGTCGAATGTCCTGCAACGCCCTGTGGGAGAGAGTGCCCGCAGCTTGCAAAAACAGATGGTGGTTTCAGGCGTGAGCGTCAGGCCGACGCCACCGGCCAGAGCGGTCCGGCACTCTCCGCGCCGCAGGCTCTGCATCGCCAGATGGATGCTCACCAGCGATGACGAGCACGCCGTGTCGACTGGAAAGCACGGACCTCGCAAACCCAGCACGTATGCCAATCGGCCCGCGGCCACGCTGGCCGTCACGCCGACTGCCCAGTACGCGTCGATCGGGGTGGATTCGGCCGCGCGGTGCAAGAGGTAGAGATAGTCCGCGGTACTGATACCCACGAACACGCCGGTGGACGTACCCACCAGCTTGTCGGGCGCTTGACCGGCATGCTCGAGTGCTTCCCAGGCTACCTCCAGGAGCAGTCGCTGCTGCGGGTCCATCGACGCCGCCTCGCGCGGTGAGATGCCAAAAAATCCCGCGTCGAACTCATCCACGGGCTTGGTCAGGAACCCCCCGACACGGGTGTACATTTTCCCGGGGGCAACCGGATCCGGATCAAAGTGGGCGTCGATGTCCCAGCGAGACGGCGGCACCTCGACGATGGCATCCGTACCGGTGTGTAGCAGCTGCCAGTACGACTCCAGGGTGTCGGCCCCACCGGGAAATCTGCACGCCATCCCGATGACGGCAATCGGCTCGTGTTGCCGGCGTTCGGCGTCGTCCAGCTTCAGCCGAAGCGCCTTCATGGCGACCAGCGCCCTGCGTAGCGCGGTCGACCGTTCGTCGTGGCCCATAGCTCGACTCTCTCGCGTGCCGGCGGGGCACTCAGTACCCGGCGTCTTTCAGTTCGGCAAGCAGCGATTTTTCCAGGTCTTCGTCCGGCAACTGTTCGACCGCCGTGGCGATCTGGGCTTCTGGGGTTTCGGAGGAGGCGCTGGGGGGTGGGGCCGGCTCCTCCAGCGCCAGCACCTCCCGGGTGAGATAATCCGTCACCGCCTGGAGGGTCGGATAGTCAAACAAGAGCGTCGCCGGCAACAACGTGCCGACGCAGGCGCTCAGCACGTTGCGCAGCTCGACCGCCATCAGCGAATCGAGGCCGAGGTCATGCAACGGCTGATGTGCGTCGAGCTGCGTGGAGTCGCTGAGGCCGAGAACGCGCGTGGCGTGTGATTCGACAATGCTTTGCAACGCGCGGAACCGGCCGGCCTCCGGTACCCCCTGCAGGCGGGCGAGCAGCTCGTCCCGCGCCGCCGGACTCGGCGTGTCGACCGATGTGTGGGTCACGCCGTGGTTCAACTCGCCCAGGATTGGCACGCTGGCATTGGGCGGCAGCCCGCCGAGAAACCTGCCCCAGTCGACGTCCAATACGAACGGCTGGACCGGGCCACGCTCCACCCAGCCCATCAGACAGGCCAGTCCGTCCTCAGGGTTCAGCAGCTGAATTCCCCGGCCCGCCCAGGATGCCCGCGCGGTATCCGGGCCCGCCGCCATGCCAGACCCCGCCCACGGCCCCCAATTAATGCTCATCCCAGCCGCCCCCTGACTCCGTCGGAGGTGGGCGAGGGTGTCCAGAAAGCTGTTGGCTGCGGCGTAGTTGCCTTGGCCCGCGGCCCCCAGGATTGACGCCACGGACGAGAACAAGATGAAGAAATCGAGGTCCTCGTCTCGAGTGAGGGTATGAAGGTTCCACGCGCCAGCAACCTTCGGCGCGAGCACGTTCTCGAAACGCGCGAGGTTCTGCTGTGCCAGCACACCATCGTCGAGCACGCCCGCGGCGTGGATGACGCCACGCAACGGCGGCATCGAGTCGTGAATATCGTTCAGTACCCGGTCGAGGTCCGATGAATTCGCGACGTCGCCGGCCGCCCAGTGGACCTGAACGCCGGGGCGCGTAAGCGCCGCGAGGCTGCTGCGGGCCTCTTCCGACGGGCCACGGCGCCCCATCAACACGAGCGATCGGGCTCCGTGAGCGAGGAAACGCTCGGCGACCAACAGGCCCAGGCCCCCTGTTCCACCGGTGACGAGGTAGGTCGCATTGGAACGCAGCATCTCGTCGCGGGCCTGATCCGCTTGGGTGATCACGACCTTGCCGATGTGCTTGGCGTGTTGCATGAACCGGAAGGCCTCCACCGCGTCGGTGATGGGGAAGGCACGGAACGGCAGGGGTGTGAGCGAACCTGTCGCGAAGT
>CALBET010000820.1 GCA_937888665.1 uncultured Acidobacteriota bacterium | reverse complement strand
GGCGATGTCACAATCGCCGTACTCCGCTCAACCCTGCATTGGCGTCACCTCGACGAGCGTCAGCGTCTCAGCGACGAACGACAAGCCGAGGAGGTTGAGGCGCTCATCAGTGGCAGCGAGGATTGGATGCGTAGCATGCTCGTGACCGAATCCTCGACCAGTGGGTGAAGGATCTCGACGATTCGTCGCCCTTGGAAAGCTGAACCTCTGACCGGCAAACAGCTTCCCCTTGTCGACCCCCTTGTGCGGAAGTTGAAGGATGAGTGAAATCCAAGACCGGGCCGAACGCGAGCCGATGGGTTGCAGCGGCGAGTCGGCGGCGTCATTTTCAAACTACTAACGTTAGGAAATGACGGCTCGCTGGCGTAATCAACCACGAACCGAGCTTCATCGTCGGGATCGGTCGTGATACGAGCCACAGCCAACGACGGCCCTATCTGCACTGGCGGAGCACTTAGAAAGCATCCTGTCAGGCGCGATCTCGAGCAAGGCGTCTGGTCAGGCCGAGCCACTGGGATAACCGCCGTGACGCGGGCAGGCGACCGCTGGCGGATGCCTACATCACTAAGGCGGCAACGGTGAGAACGGCGTGGCGAGAGCGTACGGAACGCGAAGGTTGGGACGTCCGGTACACCGTCATTGGTGGACGATTCTCGAACGATCCGTTGGATCGTGAAGACACGAGTGCCTCGGAGCTCGAGACCCGAGCCGTGTCACAAGCAATGGTTGCCGCCACCGCTCCGAACAGCGACGCGTCCGACGAGGTCAGGTTCTGGTCATCAGTCGTTCGTAAGATTGTTCAGCGCGGCAGCAGGCCGGTCATCTTGCACACTGATGCATCGGTGTTGGATGCCCAGGTCCGGGACGAGTCTCGAATTCGCGCCGCTGTTGCTGGACCCGTCGACGCCGTCTGGGAGCTTGACGCCAGCATCGAACTGCACCCCGTTTATGAGGTCCCATTCTGGGACTTCATCAGTTCAGACGCCCCGCACCTGAGGCGGTGGTTGGCACCCCAGGTCTGGCTCGAGGGGCTACTTGGAGCGACGGCCGGGTCCGCTGAACGTTGGGTCGACTTCCTCTTGCACCTGCCATGGATACCGAAACCGGCGGTCATTGAGATCGATGGGAGCGGCCACGACGAAGCTGTCGGAGCGGACCGCGCCCGCGACAGTGTCCTGAGGAATGTTGGTATCCAGACCCGCCGGGTTCGGGGAGCTGACCTCGCTGACAACTCGAACGCCACCCTGCGACGCTTGGCGACCGGGTTTCATCCGACGTGGCTTGGCACTCCGGATCCCGACCTTGTGACCGCAATCCATGGACCGGCATCAATCCACCGGTTCGTCTACGCCCTGGCAGAGGGAGTCGAGCGCGGTTTCCTCGTCCCGAACCAGATGTGGAACATCGCCCTTTCCGACGACGTCGGGGCAGTGCTGGAGCGACCAAACATCGCGCTCGACCTCGTCGCAGCCATCGCTGATGCATGGGACCTCGACATCGTGCCGAAGCAGATTGCTCTCAATGGACAGATCTGGGAACAGTCGCTGGACGGTCGGTACCAACGTTCAGAAGAATCGACCAGCCAAGCACCCGACTTGCATATTGATCTGGCCGCCTTCACGCCCCCGCATGCGGCGCTGCCGCAGACCGGCCGGCCCGCAATCGTGATTCGTGGGTGCCTGCTACCGGTTGACCTCGCATGGACCAAGACCACCAGTGTTGAGCGCCGAAACCGTATTGCGACGGACCGGTCACGCGCTGCGCTTTCTCGGATTCTGCGCGACCTCTACGGGCACGACGAGTTCCAGGAAGGACAAGGTGAGGCCGTCAGCCGGATCCTCAGCGGAGGCGACGCCTGCGTGCTACTCCCGACCGGTGGCGGCAAGACGCTGATCTACCAGATGGCCGGAATGCTGCGGCCAGGGGTGACCCTTGTTGTCGCTCCGCTGAAGGCGCTCATTGATGACCAGGAGCGACGGTTTCGTGAGCTTGGAGTTGACCGGGTCGTGGGCCTGCACTCCGGCCGCGGGCTCGATTCAAAAGAGCGGACACAGATCCAGCGCGCCATTGGCGGGGGAGAAGCCTGCGTCGTGCTCGTTTCTCCCGAACGACTCCAGATTGAGGGATTCCGCATCCAAGTTGGTGAGGCAGCGAGTCATCACCTCGTCAACCTGGCTGTGATTGATGAGGCCCACTGCGTATCGGAATGGGGGCATCAGTTCCGTACCTCGTACCTCCGACTGGGCCGCAACCTCCGGCGGGTGTGTGCGAACCTCAACGACGAGCCCCCACCGCTGCTCGCACTCACTGCCACGGCATCACCGAGAGTGCTCAACGACATGATGTCGGAACTCGGCCTCGACGCTGACGACCCCGGGCTCTTGCACCGGCCGTCGTCATTCGACCGGCCCAATCTTCACTACCGGGTGTTCCCAACTGAACCCCGGCAACGCACAGAAGCGGTCACCGCAGCGATCGGCTGGGTCGCGGAAGAAATGGGTGAAACGCCGCAGTCGCTTAGCCGGCCGCAAGGAGACAACACCGCAGCTGGAATTGTCTTCGTGCCTCATGTGAAATCTGGCATGCAGCTCGGGCTTTTCACCTACACAGAGGTTGTTGCCAAGGCGATGGATCTGGACGCGTCGGAGGGGATCGCCCAGTTCGCTGGCCGGCCGCCTGATGACAGACCCTCAGCGGAGTGGGAGCGCCAGAAAGTCGAGTACGCAGACGACTTCTTGCGCAACAAGAGATCGGTCATGGTCAGTACCAACGCATTTGGGATGGGGATCGATAAACCAAACATCCGCTTCACGGTCAACGTCGTCCTTCCGTCTTCTATCGAGAGCTTTGCTCAGGAAAGCGGACGCGCCGGTCGTGGCCGAGACAAAGGCGACAGCTATTGCGCCCTCGTTGCCCCCAAGAATCCGAGGCAAGAAGCGGCCAAGATCGGTAGTCGCTCATCTTTCGACACCAACTTCGCTAGGGACGACGTCGGAATACAGCTCGGCTTCCTCAAGGGGAGCTTCCCGGACCCCGATCAGGAACACACCGTGGCGATCTCGATCGCTGCAGAGCTCCTGTCGACAGCGGCGCCAGGAGGGACAGCAATCATCTCGCGGTCCGTATTCCGCCCTCGACATGATGGTCAAGAACGGCCAGAGAAAGTTGATCCGCACGCCAAGGAAAAGGCCCTGTTTCGGCTGTTGTTGGTCGGCCTGATCGACGACTACACGATCGAGTACGGGTCCGACACCTTCACCGTGCACCTCGAGCCGTTCGACGAGGCATCGATCCGGTCGGCTACGAGCAAGTTCTTGGACCGGGCTTCGGGAGGAAACCGAAGGCTTCAAGACGAAGTTGAAGCAGTCCCGAGCGGACCGATTCTCGAGGTTCTCTCGGCCATGTTGAGGCTGCTGGTCGACGCCGTATTCGAAAGGGTTGAGCCCGCTCGGGCCCTCGCACTAAGAGAGATGCTGCTTCTCAGCGACCTTGCAGATCAGAGCGACAGCATTCGCGAACGGATCAACGCCTACTTGAGTGAAGGACCCGTCGCATCGCTCCTCGACAAACTCGTGCGGAACGAGGCCAACCTTGAAGCGACACTCCAAGCCTTGACGATGACTCCCCCTGACGAGCTCGAATGGGCGGGCGCCGCTACCCGGTACCTCGAGTCCTACCCAGACCACCCCGTTCTGCGCATCGTTCGAACCCTTGGCGAGGCATGGAAGCGCGACGGCTCACGCTCTGACTTCAGCAACCTCGCACACGAGTTCGCCCAGTCACTCGGCACATTCCCACTCGACCCCGCAGACGTCGAACGGCTGATCACATGGGCTCTCGACCTCGTCCGCAACTACTTCAACGGAACCCGCCGAACCTGGGCGCTGGACATCTGGGCGGCACTCGAATCCGAACACGTCCCCGAAGCAGTCATGATTGCCGCTGAGGACGTCGTCCTTGACAGTGCATCCACAGGCATCGTGGACCACCTGGAGCTCGAGCACGTGCTCAAGCGCCGCACCCGGCGTTCGATCGCCGCAGGTGCCAGAATCGTCGAGCACTACACGATCGGAACGTGAACAAAATGGCAGCAGCCGGCAAACCCAACGAACTCGATGAGGCAATCAACACCTTTCGGACCACTGAAGCAGCCCTCGACAAGCTCGCACAGCAAACCGGAGAGGTTGCTACAGCTCAGGCGCTCCTTGCTACGACACAGGCATCGCTTGACGCACTCGCAGCGTCAGGATCAAAGTCGCTCGCTCAGAACGCAGCCCTGTCGAGCCAGCTCGCGGCCCTGGCCTCCGACCTCGCCGAAGCGACCGACGTACTCCGCCAGGTCGACCCCGCCGAGATCCACCAGCAGCTCACTCGCCTCTCAGCCGACTTCGAACGGCAGAAGGAACGCATCAGCGAAATGACGGGGGAGACCCGCGCTCGAATCGAGGAGTCCACTCGCTTGACCACATCGGCAATAGACC
>CALBET010000819.1 GCA_937888665.1 uncultured Acidobacteriota bacterium | reverse complement strand
TATCGTAAGGAGGTCCTGCCTCTGTGTGCGTAATCCGAGGCTAATCCAGACCCCCCCGGTAGGGCACGCCACCCTGCCGTGTGACCTCCCCACCTACATACACGGTCATCGCGGAGAACTCTTCGATGCTCACCGTCAATTGAGGGTCGACCAATTCCTCGGCGTATCGTTCGGTCAGCTCCTCTGTTACCTCCGACAGCGTCCTTCCGACGACGTCAACGCGGCCGATCAGTATCAACTGAATGCCCCCGTCCGGCCCAACCTTTCGGCTCTGATTCAGCGTCTCGGACTGGAAGAAGCCGATACCAAGGGTGTCGGCCACACGGACCCGGTATGGCGCCGTACTCACCGGGGGCAAGTCAGTGGGGCTGGGCAGCATCGCGGCTGACCGATATGAACAGGCGGCGGAGGCCAGGCCGAGCGAGAGGAATACGATCCCGGCGGACCGAATCGAAGCCCGAGCAACGTGGCCCGCGTGTAACCTGTGTGCCGTATTCATCCGAAGTCCTCAAGACATCACCACACGGTCGCCGGGGGCGACTCCGCGTGGCTAACGCTAGTGCAAATTCTGGGCCGACCTTGCAGAACTTCTCTTTGTGCCGTTTTTGTAGCGATTGAGCGTTCACAATGCATGAATCTGTCAAGAAGTCTTGGCCGAGCCAACATTTTGACTGACGATGGAGGAGCTTCAAGTGAGCCGTGGTGTGCTGTTGTGGCTCACTCAGTAAACGGTTTTAGTACTTCGTTGTCATCTGGTGTGCCATTGATGCCGTCTGGAGAGTGTCAGGCGGGCGCACTGGAGACCAGCCAGCGCCGAGTGGGAAACCGCGCAGGGCGACCCGACGAACACGGTCTGCGACGCGATCAATCTGACACGGCGGGAGTCTCGACGTGCACGCGGTTCTTTCCACCCGCTTTAGCCTCGTACAGTGCGCGGTCGGCGGCCGCCCGGAACTCCCGAGAGGAAGCGTTCGGACCCAGCACCGCGCCTCCTATGCTCACCGTGACGTACAGGTCTGCGGGAACCGGAGGGGCCGCCGTGGTTCGATAGTTCTGCACCTGCTGGCGGATACGTTCCGCACTTCGGGCCGCGTCGCTGGCGCCGCTTCCTGGCGCTAGGATGGCGAATTCATCGCCACCGCAGCGAATACACAGGTCGAAGGCTCGCACAGACCGCCGCAGGACGTGCGCGACGCCTCGCAAGATAGCATCGCCCGCGAGGTGACCGTACGTGTCGTTCAAGGATTTGAAGTCGTCAACATCGATACTGAGCAGGGTGAGGTCCAGCTTGTACCGCCGGGCCCGCTCGGTTTCCTCCCGGAGCCGGGCGTCAAAGTAGCGAGGATTGAACAGTTCGGTGAGCGGGTCGACGCCCACGGCGTACTCCAGCTGCCGTTTCCGCCGTGTCAGTCGTTCGCACGCGAGGGCCAGCGCCGCTGGCGGCGCGAGCGCCTGCACTGTCGCGAGGTCGGCCTCGTCGAATGGACTACCGTCCGATCGGTCCGCGAAGCTCAGCACCCCAATCGCCTGGTCCCCGACGACCAGTGGGACGGCGACAAACGATGGGGTGCGGTAACGACGCCGTGACGGTCGACCACCCGCCGCGACACCAATGTCGGTGACGAGCAGCGAGTCCTTCGACACGAAGATGCCTCCCAATACACCACTCCCCGGCGGGATCGGGAAGTCCTCGACCAGAGCCGCTGGATACCCGTACGTCGCGCCAATCACGAGGTGCCCTTCCTGCTCATCGTAGGTCGCCAGCACCCCTTGCAGGGCGCCGATCGCGCCCGCCATCCGCTCGACGATGAGCCGGTACACCCCTTCGTCGCTCATCGCGGTGGCCAGCTCACTGGCGAAGATGGCTGCGTTGAACGTCATCCGAGTGCCGCGTCCTTGTTCATTGACTTACTGGCAGACCCGGCCCGAGCGAATGCTCGTCCAGTGGTTACCAACTGCTCTTCATCGAACCATGGACTGGCGGAGTATCGAAAAGGGTCTTGCTGGTCGGACGGAGCCATCGGCCAGCGCAGCCTCCGACGGTGCGGTGGCTGGGTCACCGGCGGACCGCCGGCCTGGCCCCGACACCGTCCCGAGAGGATCTACCGCGGGGGGGAGGGGCCGAAGAGTCCGACCTCCGGCGTAGCTCGTGTCCGTCACCGGTTGCGGCGCGCGGACCAGATCACCATGGCTCGCCGGAGCGCGCGCCTCTAAATCGAAATCCTGGCAGACCTGTAGCACCATCTCCGCGTCCACTGGCCGTCGACCGATGGCAAACGCGCCGAGCAGAGCGTTGTCACAAACGACGCTGATCACCCGAGGAAGACCACGTGACGCCTGATAGATGAGTTGCACTGCCTCCGCGGTGAAGAGCGTCCACGCGTTCCCACCGGCCACGCGGACACGGGTATCGATGTAGAGGGCCGTTTCACGCAGATCGAACGACCGTAAACTGCAGCGCAGTCCAATACGCTGCTTGAGCTGGCGGAGGGAGACATGGTTCAGGCGCGTTGTCAGTTCGCTCTGGCCGGCCAGGACAAGCGGCAAGAGTTTCGTGGTTGCGCTCTCCATGTTGGCCAGCAGCCGTACTTCCTCCATCAGGTCGTGCGGAAGGCCCTGTGCTTCGTCAATGATGAGAGCCGTCGCGAGGCCAGCCTCGTGCCGTTCCGCGAGCGTCCGGTTCAGCTCCAGCAGGAATTGGCTCTTCGAAGCACTGGCGTCCGCGCTCAACTCGAATCCAGACGCGAGAAGGTCGAAGAATTCCGCCCGGCTCAGGAGTGGGTTGCTCACGTACACCAGCTTGGCGTTCGGATTCTTGATGCTCGCCAACGCCGCTCGAAGGAGTGTCGTCTTTCCTGTACCAGCTTCCCCGACCAGGACGATGATGCCCTTGCGCTCGGAGATGCCGTACTGCAGGTTGCTCAACGCCTCCTGATGCCGGCTGGACATGTACAAGAAGTCGGGATTCGTCGTCAATTCGAACGGTCGCTCCCGAAGGTCGAAGAAGGCCTCGTACATCAGTTCCTCGCCATACCTATCGGTATTCCTTGAAGGGCACGAGGCAGTCGTGTGTGCGAAGAAAATTCAAGAGCTTCTTGTATTCTTCTGGTTGCAGGTTGAAGAGCCGCGTGACAATCTTGTAGTTGCCGCGGGCCTCCTGCAGGACACGCCTTACGAGATCGCGCACGTTGGATCGCGTGATGTCTCGCCGCATGTACATCGGATACACGGAGGTCCAAAAACACTCGTGTTGTTCGACCACTTGTTCGTAGAGGTCGTCGGCAACGGTGCGCCGGCGCTCCCTCTTGGGCCGTATCGAAACCGAGCGTGATGTGCGGATCGAGAGCGGCACATCGTCCACCTGAATGACGTCGTTCCGAGCTGTCGCCACGAGGTGCTCGATCGCGTTCTCCAGTTCCCGTACGTTACCGGGCCAAGGGTACTTGACCAGGATCCTAGTGACTTCCGGTTCCATCGCGCGCGCACGGGAGTTGCCGTTCTCAGTAAATCGCCGGAAGAAATGGTCGATGAGCTGAGGGAGATCTTCCTTGTGCTGGCGAAGTGGTGGCACGTCGATGCGAATGACGTTCAAGCGGTAGAACAGATCTTCGCGAAAGGTTCCTTGCGTCACCATCTCCGTGAGCGAGCGATTTGTCGCCGACACGACGCGAACGTTCACGGGCCGAGAGCTGCGGTCCATGCCGACCTTCTGAAGCTCCCCCGTTTCAAGAAAGCGGAGCAGAAGCCCCTGCATTCTGGGTGTCATTTCGCCAATCTCGTCGAGAAACACCGTACCCTGGTCTGCGACTTCGAATTGGCCGGGCCTGTCACGGTACGCGCCGGTAAAGCTGCCTTTGACGTGTCCAAAGAGTTCAGATTCAAGCAAGGTTTCAGGAATGCCGGCGCAGTTCACCGCGACGAACGGCCCCTGTGCTCGGCGGCTGTACTTGTAGATCCGACGGGCGACGAGTTCTTTGCCGACACCACTTTCTCCTGTGATGAGAATCTTGGCGTCTGATTGCGCGAAATGATCGATCTCATCCCTGAGCTTGGTCATCTCGCTACCACTCCCGATGAGGTCGCCGTAGTGTTCGTTGTTCATTATTGCCGGAATCTCCAGCAGAGCCACGCGTCGCTACGCTGGCCGCTGCCCCAAGAATCGCTGGATGCAAGCGAGGCTACGATCGTTGTGTGACACGAACATCACACCAAGGCGGCAACAGGTTGGCGCGTCCACGCCCTTCACGTCTGGGCTGACATGCTGCACATTGATGTCTAGACTGAACGCCTCGCCGTCCAGCATCGCTCGCAGCGCGGCGGATTGACCGAGTCTGAAGCGCCGAGACGATGCGAGCAGGGCACCGCTCACACTGATGTCGAGCAGCTGCACTGTCGCCCGGGTGGGTAAGGTGCCACCCACGGACCACGCTCGCGCCGGTGCCTCGGTTGACAGCGTGCTACGTGCGGATCCGGTCAAATCATTCCAGGCCGCTCGAATCCGCTCGGCGGACCGTGGTGGCGGTGGGACTGCGGGATCGGTCGGCAACGCCGCTCTCCCGCCGGGCCGCAGCGAGTGCGACTCGGCGGTTTCCAACGCGCCCCATGCAGGGCCGACGATTTCAAATCGAAGTCGCCCCCGCCGGTCTCCAATCTTTCTGTATGCCCCCATGACTAG
>CALBET010000818.1 GCA_937888665.1 uncultured Acidobacteriota bacterium | reverse complement strand
AGGCCAGACGCCTCATCGCGGACGGCCTTCACGTCGGCATGAAGCCCGCCATCGCCGATTGGATGCTAGCGCCCACGGGCGACCTCCGTTCGTCCAACATGCTGGAGACTGTCCAGAACCAGTTCCAGATCCAGGGACTCGAACTCGACTACGCGCTTGTGTGCTGGGGTGGCGATCTACGACGCCGACAGGATGAGTGGTCAGCCTTCCGAATCAGCGGTGCGAACTGGCAGAATGACAACGATCCAGAATTCGCCATGAACAGCTACCGCGTGCTGCTCACGCGGGCGCGGAAGGGCATGGTCATATACATCCCCCGAGGGGACTCCTCGGGAGTGGATGCCACGCGCGCTCCGTCCTTCTTCAACGAGACCTACGAGTTTCTTGAGAAGTGCGGTGGGCATCCTTTGGTGTGGTCTAGTGTGGTCTAGTGTAGTCTAGCCGCTAAACGGGCGAGCAGTTCTGGATGCAAAGCCTGAAAAGCCCGATTATCACGGCGTTGTCTAAACCATGTCGGATACTCAAGGTGGCTTTCAGGTGAGCAACAACGTACGCCGTCGAGTTCGTCAAAGGAAGGAGGGAACTGCACGCCGCTTGCGTTGCGCCTGGTCTAGCGGTGGCTCCGGTCGCCCGGTTTGTCTTCGTGTTACCGAGGCCAGATTACCGCGAGCGGCCCGTGGAATCCGCGGGGTAGCCGGTCGGCGAACGCGCTGGTCAACGTCGGTGAAGTCGAAAGCACGCTCAGTGATCATCCGGTTCCGGGGTGTTGTTCCCGTGCTGCACGAGGTGGATGGCCCATCCCGTGTCGATCCATCGGGTCGAGGTGCGAGGGGTGCCGTCAAGATAGCGCAGGCGGTTGACGAGGCCCTCGTCGAGTGTGCCCCCCGCGAAGGTCGCGTGGGCCTCGGCGGCCAGGACCCAGCCAATGTCCGTGACGCTCACCTGGCGTTCGCCCATGTCGTCGTGGTCGATGACGATTCCGCGCGGGGTGGCGCGGACGAGGCGGCATTGCCGGTCCGGGGCGATGACCCACGCGCCCAGACCTGGTGTACGGGAGAGGTCGGCGATCAGGCGGTGGGCGGCCTCCTTCCAGTTGCTGTCCAGCAGCCGCGAGGCGGACCTTCCGCGGCCGAGGGCACGCCAGGTGGCGAAGTCCACGTCGGGGAATCGCCAACGGTCGCCGGACTTCGTGCGCCGTCCCACGCCGCGGTATACCCACGGACGGTCGTCGGCGCGGGTGAAGATGTACGCCGTCTCGCCAGGGCGGCCGGAGGTGACGGCGAGGGTCGCAGCGTTCGGTTCCACCAAAGCGTCGGCGCCTTCCAGTAGTAGGAAGAGGTGACCCCCGGCGTAGCTCGCTCCCGGAGCGACAGTGCCTTCGAGGCCAAACATCGCTGGGATTTCGCTCGCCTCCAGGTGGGTACCCGGCGCGGGGGCCAGCTCCTCGGGGGCCACCGTCGCCCGCAGCAGCGCCACGATCTCGTCACCCTGCTGTGCGACCACCGGCTCGACTTCCGGGTTGTCCGATGTGAAGAGCACCTCGCGCCCGACCTTCT
>CALBET010000817.1 GCA_937888665.1 uncultured Acidobacteriota bacterium | reverse complement strand
TCGTGACCATGGTCGACCGGGCCGAATACAAGCGTCGCCAGGCGCCACCCGGCGTCCGGATTTCCGTCCGCGCCTTCGGTCGAGATCGCCGGCTCCCCATCACCAACCGGTATCGGCCCGGTTAGGACCCGACCAGGAATAAGTTGATCATTCTGGGCGTCGAGGCGCCCGTCCGGCAAGGCGTGAGAAGTGCACATACCGGCTGTAGGTAAGCGACGAACAGCGCAGCCGGGCGGAGTGCATCGGCGGTCAGTGTGGTCAAGTTATTCCTGATGGGTCCTTAGACGGGGCTCCGCCCCGAACCCCACGCGACCGCTCCGCGGGGACCCCTGAATGCCCCACTCCGCCGCCGCGGGGCGCGCATTATCGCACGCCCCCTCTCGTGATGCCCTCCACGGACAACCTGGAGGCCTACGACCCATCGCCAGTACCGGTTGCTTCCTATCGCGTTCGTCTCTTGTTTCGCTTCCGTACGTAATCCGTGTCGGCCCACCGTGACGCATCAGCCGCGGCGCAAACGACGCTCCCCCTAGCCACAAAGTCTTCGGGCTCTAACTTCTCCATCCGGCGGCGTGCATCTGCCACACAGGCCTCCTGGGCCAGGACGGTAAGGCTGTCGAAACGCGGCTTCGCGGAACCCATGCTTGTCCTTAGACGGATCAGGTGATCGAGATGGATGGAACTGACCAGCTCGTCCGTCCAACAACGCACCGAGGAGAACCCCGCACTACACAGGAGTGCTTCCATCTTCGCGGGTGTGTTGACAGGTTCATGGCGGGTCTCCGTGGTCGGGTCGGCCTCGGCGGCACCGTGCGCTTCCAGGCACTCGGTCCAGATGAGCGTCGCGGGGGACTGAAGGTCGCCGGCCCATGTCAGGCACCCGACTCGGCCGCCGCCGCGGAGGATCCGGCGCGCCTCTCGGAGACCATCCGCCGGTGCCTTCAAGTGAAAGAGCATGAACACCAAGAGCACCAAATCGACGCTCGCGGGAGGAAGACCCAGCTGCGTGGCATCCATGACAGCGCGAGGGCTCCCCGTGGGCATCAGGGCAAGCATGCCCGGCGAGCGGTCGATGCCGAGGATGAATGCACCAGGAAACGTCATCCGTAGGTCCGGCAGCAAAAATCCTACGCCGGTTCCGACATCGACAATCCGGTGGACTGGCGCTCCAGCGAACTCGCGGAGGAGCCGGAGCCCTGCGACACGCAGGATCGGAGCCCAGAGCTCCCGGTAGCTATGGGCCTCCCGATTGTACCGATCGGTTGGGTTCGCCCGAGGATCACTCTGCAAGTGCGGGCGCCTCATCTCTTCCGTCCGGCCAACGGCCAGGCATCAGCCGCGAGCCGCGCATGACGGCGTCGCGAATGCGACACGTTCAGCGGTGCGGCTCGTCGGGTGCAGCGCCTTGTTGGGCAGCCAGTGTGAACAATCGGAGCAGCGTCGGATCAGTCGGCGGGTCCGCGCGCAACCACTCGTTCTGCTCGTCAACTGACATCGACGCAACCTTGGCACTGATATCGGCCCGTGCGTCGCGCATGATTTGTACGGCATTGACGACCTTCGTGACTGAATTACTCATCGCCGAGGACCTCCCGGGGTGTACGAATTTCGAGGGCCGGATACCCCAGCCGGCGGTTCACTGCATGGTAACCATGTATTCGCCGCAAGTTGACGATGTGTTTGAAATTCCAGCTCACCAAGACATCGACGCGTGCGACCGAAGCCATCGCGATGTGCTCGGCGTCCGCCAGCATCCCTGGCTCCAACACTCGCTCGACCAGGTATCGTTGAGCGAGTTCCGCCGCCGGTCTTGTCAGACGTAGAAACTCGACGTGGCCATCGGGCACGGCTCGAAGCACGCCGCGTACCGCTGCAGGTGCCGTCTCCAGTTCTCGGAGCGTCAGTTCCGAGAGCACCAAGCGCAGATTGCCTTGCACGAACGCATCGAGAAGCCGGCGCGAGGGAACCCGGAACTCGTCGTCTTCGCAGCCGCCGATGACCGATGTGTCCGTGTAGATGCGGCCAACCACGGTCTCATTCTACGCTCTGACACTTGTGCCTCAACGGCCGCGTTTGTTCAGACTTGATCAGAACGACTTCGGACCGGGTTGTCTTCATTCGTCTGCCCAACGTCAGCAATCAGCGGCCGGCGACGCCGGTCCGTTGCATTGCCTGGTTAGCGTCCTGCTCGGTCATTCGGGGTCCACGAGCACCGTGATCCGCGCCGTCACTTCGGCGACTGTTTCGGCTGACGCGCGGTCGAACCGGACCGCTCGACGCGCGCGCCAGTCCAGGCTCTTGATCTGATCAGAGAGGACGGCGCCCTGCGCCTTGCCTCCGGCCGGTAAGACCACCTCGAACGGATAGCCCTTCACCCGACTGGTGAGCGGGCAGAACAGGGCGAGACCGACCCGGTGATTGTATGCCCGCGGGGACACCACGAACGCCGGGCGCCGCCCCGCCTGTTCATGACCAGCTTGCGGATCAAATTCCAGCCACACAATGTCGCCACGGTCCGGTACGTAATTCTTGGTCACTACCAGACTTCCCGGCCGACTGGCGGACCGGTCTCGACCTCCGCGTGCACGTTCTCGTCGGTGATGCCTCGGACCAACGCCGCCAAGCCATACTTGGGCTCCCGCGCCGGGCGGATGATCAGTTCACCGTCCTCGAGCGCCAGGTCGACCTCCGAGCCCGCCTCCACCCCGGCCTGTTCGGCGAAGGCCTTCGGGATTCGGAGCCCGAGGCTGTTACCCCATCGTTGTATTCGTGTCTGCACCACATCCTCCAAAGATATACATTGAGTATACTCACCTCTGTGCTGACAGTCGAGGTCGTCGTGATCAGTATGGCGCGCCAACGTGACGCATCAGCCGCGGCGACCGTTATGGCTCCGGTCGCTGTCGGCTGCATGCGGAGTTGGGCCTCACTCCGCAAACACTGAAGGCTCTCAGATTTCCAGCAAATCCTTGCCCAGGATGATTCGTCCATTGAAGTGCGCCCGCGCCGCGTCGAGCCACATCTGCTCCGTAACTGCGGGGTCGTCCGCCGGAATGAGATGAGATAGGACAAGCGTCTTGACTCCAGCTGCCTGGGCGACGCGCGCACAATCTTCGACGACGGTGTGGCTATCGACGAGATGCTTCTTCAACGTCGAGGCGTTTGGAACGCTTGCCACGAGTCGATCCAAGGCCGGCGCAAACACCGCCTCATGGACGAGAACGTCGGCTCCCGCGGCGAGCTTCAAAAGTGCGTCCGAGCGCGCCGTGTCGCCCGAGATGACGATCGAACGATCCTGCCCGTCGAAACGAAACGCGAATGCAGGCGCGACTGGTGGGTGTGCGACTAACGCCGCCGTCACCTTGACGTTCTCGTCCTGCATGACGAGGCCCGCTTCTGTCAGGTCGTGCGCATTCACGAGTGGACGAAGCGGGGCTCGTCCTTCGTCGGCGATTCGCGTATTGATGTCGTACGCGTTCATCTCGAAGAACAACTGTGTCATCCGCTCGAGCGGTGGTGGCCCCCAGAGATCGACTCTCGTTCTCAACCCAGAAGCCCACGCCAGCAATATGAGGCTCCCGAAGTCCGCGTTGTGGTCAGAGTGCTGATGCGTGATGAACACGTGGCGAAGCGTCAGCGGCGAGATGCCAGCGAGCACCAGTTGACGCGTGACGCCATTGCCGCAATCAACTACATACGGAGTACCGTTGGCTACGATGACTTGAGCGGGCTGTGCGGCTCCCTTTTTCGGCCGGGGCCCGCCGCTAGTAGCTAGTTCCGAGAAGGATCAACCGGGTCCGCGGCGTCTGCCCTGACGCGGCCCGCGGCGACAGCGCCGCCGCACAGAGGCCGAGCAGACTGAGGAGGAGCGAACGCCGATCCATCTGACCTGACATTACTGACATCCTTTCAGACGCTTACCTCGCTTGCTGGTCTGAGGCCTAACATCAGGTTTCAGCGGCGCCGGCGGAGCGCCGTGCCGGCGTCCGCTGCAAACCCTTGTTAGGCTGTTCAGTTCGGGCGTTTGCCAGCGGGTAAGTATCCCCCGGCAAAGCCGGGGGCTTTAACTGTGAGCCGCTCAAAGCGGCC
>CALBET010000816.1 GCA_937888665.1 uncultured Acidobacteriota bacterium | reverse complement strand
GAAATCGCAGACGGTGATGTTGGCCGCCGTGACGCCGGCCTGTCGAAGTTCCCCGACATCCCCGTCGCCATGGAACAGAAGCCCGTCAATCACCGTCGCCGTCGAATGTACCGCCCTCGCATCGCCCATGGCCGCCTCTCCGGTGTTGTAGCCGTGACTGCCAGTATACGGCTCAAGGCAGACCGTGGAGAGACCGAAAGTTCTGCTCACGCCCTGCTCCCTCTCTCCAACCATGGAGGTTGGGCCGCCGGCGGCCGTTGGGTTAACCTGTCGTCGTCGCCCGCGCGCGAGCGGCTGACCGACCCCGTCCGTTTCAGACCGGAGTTTGTCGCATGTACCGGATCGACCCGACCCGAACGGAACTGATCACGAAGTACGAGGCGAAACCGCGCGGCCCTCACAGCCACGAGTTCGCCAGACCCTCCATCGCTTCCGCCTGGGGCCGATCGAGGAGCGCCAGGTTCCCGTCTGCACCGTGCCCGGCCGCGAGTGGGCGGTCGGCCGGATGCCGACGGAGCGCAGTCGCCCAATCGTGTTGGTCGAGGGCGCGGTGTTTGACAATCCGCTCGATGCGGACCGCAAGGTGTTCCGGCTGCGCTGGCAGGCGGCCACCGAACAGGTGCCGGCTCCGGCCATGACCAGTGCAAGCGGGGAACGTTAACGTGAAGAAGGTAGTCGGCTATTCGAACCGTTGGAGCGTGCCTCCGGGCGGTACCCTGGAAGTGAAGGTCAGCACCTACGGGCCGGTTAGCTGTCGCGCCGGTCTCGTGCGCATCGTCTGCGGCGACGACGATCCCGATCACGCCATCTTCCGCAAGCGGGACATCGCCGCACCCTTCGCCGGCGAAGATCCAGACCGCACCCTTCATGATGCCGACGTGAGGGCGCCGGCGGACGCGTGCAACACACCATGAACCGGTCGGGTCGCGCGTAGCCCGCGCGCCCGCGGCATGGCAACACCACCGGAGGACCCATGGATCGCGATCCGCGCTACGACATCCTCTTCGAACCGCTTGCCATTGGCCCGGTCACGACACGCAACCGCTTCTACCAGGTGCCGCACTGCAACGGCATGGGCCGCTTCTACCCGAACGGAATGGTCGCCATGCGCGGCATGAAGGCCGAGGGCGGCTGGGGGATCGTGTGCACGGAGCAGTGCGATTTTCAGGCCGACGCCGACATCGCCCCCAACACCGACATCAATCTCTGGGACGAGGGCGACATGCCCCGCTTCTCGAACATGGCCGAGGCCGTGCACCGCCATGGCGGCCTCGCCGGCATCGAGTTCGCACACAACGGTCAGGAGGTGTCCAACCTCTACAGCCGTGAGGTACCCATCGGACCCATGGACCGGCCGGCCAACTACGGCCGCGTACCGGTCCAGGCGCGGGCCATGGACCTGGGCGACATTCGCGCCTATCGACGGAGCCATCGTCGCGCAGTGTTGCGCGCCCGCGACGCTGGCTTCGACATCGTCGTCGTCTACGCGGGCCACGACGGCACGATGCCGTTCCACTTTCTCTCCCGGCGGCACAACCAGCGTTGCGACGAGTATGGCGGCAGCCTGGAGAACCGCCTGCGTCTCTTCCGTGAGCTGATCGAGGATACCAGGGAGGCCGTCGGCGACAGGATGGGTCTCATCGTCCGCTTCGCGGTCGACGAGATGATGGGCTCCGACGGCCTGGAGTGGCACGCCGAGGGCCGCGAGGCGATCGAGATGCTGGCCGAGCTGCCCGATCTCTGGGACGTCAATGTCAGCGACTGGACAAACGATTCCAAGACCTCGCGGTTCGCGCCGGAAGGCTACCAGGAGGATTACGTCGCCTTCGTCAAGCAGGTCACGACGAAGCCGGTCGCGACGGTCGGACGCTACACGTCGCCCGACGCGATGGTGTCCGCGATCCGGCGCGGCATCGTGGACCTGATCGGCGCGGCGCGTCCGTCGATCGCCGACCCCTTCCTGCCGCGCAAGATCGAAGAGGGCCGGTTCAACGACATTCGCGAGTGCATCGGCTGCAACATCTGCGTGGCCTGGAGCAAGATGGCGGCACCCTCGCGCTGCACGCAGAACCCGACCTTCGGCGAGGAATGGCGCAAGGGCTGGCACCCCGAGATGCTGCCGCCGGCTCCGGACCGGGAACATGTCCTCGTCGTCGGGTCCGGACCGGCAGGGCTCGAGGCGGCGCGTGCCGCGGGGCAGCGCGGTTACCGGGTGACACTCGCGGAAGCCGGCGACGACCTCGGCGGACGGGTGACGCGCGAGAGTCGCCTGCCCGGCCTTGCGGCATGGGCGCGCGTGCGTGACTGGCGGACCCATCAGATCGGGAAGATGCCCAATGTCGAGGTCTACCGATCGAGCCACCTGACGGCTGGGCAGGTGCTCGAGCTGGCCCCCGACCACGTCGCCGTGGCCACGGGCGCCCGCTGGCGTCGCGACGGCTACGGTCATTTCAGCACCACGACGGTCGACGGCAGCGATGCTCCCCATGTCCTGTCGCCCGACGACATCATGGACGGTCGGCGTCCGCCCGAAGGGCC
>CALBET010000815.1 GCA_937888665.1 uncultured Acidobacteriota bacterium | reverse complement strand
GCTATCTCGGTGTCGGCAGCTACGATAGCTACGGGGCGGCGATCGACGACCCTGCCGTGGATGGCGTGGTCATTGCGGTGCCGCCGCGTTTTCATCTGGATCTGACGCTCCGCGCGCTGTCCGCTGGAAAGCACGTGCTCGTGGAGAAGCCGGCGTACCCGGGGACGGACGACTACCTGCGCGTGCAGGCCGCACGGGCCACCGCGGATCGCGTACTGCTCGTGGGCGAGAACGATCACTACAAGCCACTGGCCGTCTGTCTGCGCCGACTGCTGCGCGAGGGCGTCATCGGCGATCTCGTGCTGGCCCACTTCACCACGCTCGTGAAACGGCTCAAGCCGGCTGACGACTGGCGGAACGATGAGGACATGGCGGGGGGAGACGCGTTCTTCGAGGAGGGCATTCACTGGTTGCATCTCGCCAACAGCCTCGGGCCGGTCATCACCGAGGCGCATGGGTTTCGGCCGCCGCTGTCGCCCGACGGTTCCGACCGGCGCGCCAAGAGCATGCTGGTCGCGTTTCGGTACGACAACCACGCCGCCGGGGCGCTGTACTATTCGCGCGAAGTGCCGTCTCTGTTTCGCGGGCTGCGGCTTTCGAAGTTGTTCGGGCGTGACGGTATCATCACCTTCGAGTCGAACGGGGCGGTCGTGCTGATGCGCGGCATCGGTGGGCCACGGCTGATCCTGCCTGGTTTTCGCGACATGCGCGGCTATCAGGCGATGTACCGCGATTTCGTCGGCGCGATCCGAGAGGGCCGAGCGCCCCAGATGAGCATCGAGACCGCCCTCGCCGATCAACGGCTCATGGACCAGATCTACGCCACGGCCGCGGCCGCGCCAGCGGTATCCGCCTGACCCTCATGCCTGTGCAGATGACCAGCACGCACTACGACATCATCATCATCGGGAGCGGTGCCGGGGGCGGGACGCTGGCCCATGCACTCGCGGACACCGGCGCGGAGATTCTCTTGCTCGAACGTGGCGACTTTGTTCCGCGGGAGCGTGAGAACTGGGACCCCGCGGCGGTCTGGAAGGACCTGCGCTATCGCGCGGATGAGACCTGGTTCGACGGGGCGGGCAAGCCGTTCACCCCGTACACGCACTATTGTGTGGGCGGCAACACCAAGTTCTGGGGGAGCGTCCTGTATCGCCTCCGTCGCGAGGACTTCGGCGAGATCATGCATGTCGACGGCGTGTCACCTGCCTGGCCGATCGACTACGACACGCTCGTGCCGTACTACGAGCGTGCCGAACGCCTGTATCAGGTGCACGGCGAATCTGGAGACGACCCGAGCGAACCCCCGAGAGGTCCGTTTCCGCATGCGCCGGTACCTCACTCGGACGCGGTCGCACGCTACCTCGACCAGATTCGCGCGCAGGGGTTACACCCGTCCCACTTGCCGCTCGGGCTGCGCGGTATCGGCGAGCCTGGCGGGTGCGTGCTGTGTGATACGTGCAATTCCTTTCCTTGCCAGATCGGCGCGAAGAGCGACGCCGATGTCTGCTGTGTCCGGCCGTTGGACGCACGGGGCAATGTCACACTCTGGACATCGGCGCGGGCCCTTCGTCTCGTGACCTCGTCGTCCGGCACTCGGGTCGCCGGCGTCGACGTCGACCACCAGGGGGAGCGCCGTCGCGTGGAGGCGCCGGTGGTGGCGGTCTGCTGCGGGGCCGTGAACTCTGCGGCGCTCCTGCTGCGCTCAGGGACGGACCGGCACCCCGCCGGGTTGGCGAACTCATCCGGGTTGGTGGGCCGGCGCTACATGGCTCATCTCTCGACGATGATGGCGGGGCACCATCCCTTTCGGCGCAATCCGACGGTGTTTCAGAAGACGGTCGCCATCAACGACTTCTATCTGCGCGGGCCGGACGGCGGATACCCCCTGGGGCAGATCCAATCGCAAGGTCGCACGCATGGGGTGATGGCGCAGACAGTCGTGCCGTGGGTGCCTCGGTGGTTCTTCGACTACTGGGTGGCGCGGGGGCTCGACTGGCTGGCGATGACCGAGGACCTCCCGCGACCGGACAATCGGGTGACGGTGGACGTCGAGGGGCGGATTCACCTCCACTATCGCCCCACCAACGTCATCGCCCACGAGCGCTTGGTGGGCGAGGTACGGATGATGCTGCGCAAGCTGGGACTCCGGTTTCAGTATGCGCACTCGCACAACACCGGTAACACGACTCATCAGTGCGGCACCGCCTGTTTCGGGACGGATCCCGGAGCCTCGGTGCTCGACCCATACTGCCGCTCGCACGACGTCGAGAATCTGTTCGTCGTTGACGCGTCGTTCTTCCCGTCGTCCGCCGCCGTCAACCCCGGCTTGACCATCGCGGCGCAGGCGCTCCGCGTGGCCGATCACATCGCGCGCGTGGACTTGCGCATGACGGCGGTGACGGGAGACGAGAGGCAGCGGGTATCGTAGACGCGGGTGTAGCCCCGCGTCTTCAACGAGTCCCATGGACCAGCTCTCCAACCGGCTGGCGAGAGTTCAAGGAGCCCCGTGCGAGTCCGATCATTCAGCCATACCGGGATCACCGTCGCTGACTTCAACCGGGCGGTCCGGTTCTATTGGGACGTGTTTGGGTGTCCGCTGGTGGGCGTGTCCGAGGTTCCGGCGAATCGGCTGCGGTCCTTCTTCGGGGTTGTGGCGGACCAGCCCACCTGCAAGATCGGGTGGATAAGAGTACCTGGCGGCGCGGTGCTCGAGATCTTCGAATTTCGGCCAGACCAGCCACCAGTCGACGTACCATGGAACCGCGCCGGCCTGACCCACCTTTGCTTCAACGTTCGGAACACCCGCAAGTGGCATGACTACCTCGTCACCAAGAGGGTCGAGATTGTCAGCGAGCCTGAGCAGTCGCCGAACGGCGGCCAGTCGTTTTTCTTTGTGAAGGATATCGACGGCAACCTCATCGAGCTGACCGAACTGGGGGCGATGAACGACGTCCTGCTTCGTTGGATGGGACCGCTTGGCGGATGGCTGGCGCGGCACGGTAAGATCCGGGACTATCGGCAATACTACGAGCCGAAGGTGCACGACTAGTCGGCTGTGAGCACGCAGCGCATCAATCGACGCAGAGGAGTTGTTCCATGCCAACACGCATCACACCGCTTGCCGTGGCCGCTGTCGCCGTCACCTGGGCGCTGGTCGGACCCCCGACGGCCGCGGCCCAGGTCGACCGGGTCGCCGACCCGACCTGGACGACGCCGCGCACGGCTGATGGACAGCCGGACTTGCAGGGCCTATGGGGGAACAAGACCACCACGCCGACGGAACGTCCCGATTCCGCCGAGGGACGAGCCTACCTCACGGATGAAGAGGTCGCGGCGTCCAATCGGCAACGGATCCTGTCCGTGCAAGCGCAGGACGACGCGCCAGCGCAACGAACCTCGGCTGGTGGCCAACTTGGCGCCTACGGGAGTTACTGGCTCGACTCGGGCGACACCGTCCTGTCGACCGGGCAGACCTCGCTGATCGTCGACCCGCCGGACGGTCGAGCGCCGATCAAGTCATGGGCGTTGGAGGCAAAGGCGTACAGTCTCGCG
>CALBET010000814.1 GCA_937888665.1 uncultured Acidobacteriota bacterium | reverse complement strand
CCATTCACGCAGGATCGTGACCAACTGCCATAGACGCAACAAATCGTTGCCGGCAAACGCCGGCTCGGAGAGAAGCGGAAGCACGGAGGCATTGGCAGCGGCGAGTGGGCGTCCTGCGAAGGAGAGGGCGGCGACGCAGGCTTCGGCGACGTCGATCGCAGCTGAGATGTCGGTGTCGGCGATGGTTCCGGCGACTGTGGAGTCGAGGATCTGCATGACGGCCCGCCATCTCGCCCGTTGCATCTCATCGGGTGGCACCAGCTCCCAGACGCCGTCGATCGCGGAACGAACCAGGTCGGGGCTGAAGTTGTAGAAGGTCGCTATCACGACATCGGCGGACACCGGGCCCAATGGGGCAGCCCGCGAGGCGAAGTAGCCGCTCGACCCTCTGACGCCCATGGATCTGTACTCCGCTGCCGCCTCTGGTGCGAAGTAGATGAAGGAATGGAACATCGTCGTGATGTCATGCACCCGTGCGACGGTCTTCAGTGAGAGATCGGCTGTTCCGGGGGCATCGGGCATGGGCCGACGGTATCTACAGCGGATCCATGCCGGTGATGGTGGTCTGGCCTGGAGGATGCGATCTGAGGCGTGCTCTCCTTGCCCCTCCCACCAACATTTCGTCAACTCAGCGAACCCCTGGGTGTGCATCGTTCTCGAAGTCCAACTCCCCGACGGAATCTGGCAGGAGGAAATCTCCCTTGGCGCCACCGCCATAGTGGTCCTGCCGTGGCGTCGAGTCAGAAATCTGGGAGCTCTTGTCTGCTACGCAGGTAAGGGCTCAAGCCGGTCAGGCGTTCATCTGCTCGCGCACTTTCATCATCGCCACGTAGTCGCCGACCGGCTGAACCTTGGCAGTCCCGGCGGAGACGATCGGGAATAGTCCGCTGAATATCTGTCCAGCGTCGTCGGCATCGACCACGAAGAAGAAGTCATGTCCGGGTGGATCCACCCAGGCGCCGATCACCTCGTTCACGTTCTCTTTGAGCGTGCCGAGCACCGCACCGAAGGTCTCGGCAACCGCAGCCTCATCGTGCGCCGGACAGGTGGTCTCGTCGTGGTGGTGGGTGATGTGGAAGAGCACTGGTGGGTCTCCTGGTTGTCGTGGGCGAGCGATCTCGCTGGCCCGGTCTAGTCGAACTATCCCATCTCAGGCCCCGCTTCGGTGGGCCTGGAACGCACGTAGCGGTCCGCGCTCACCCTCCCAGGTGGGTCCGGACAGCTGGTGGTGGCGCCATGGGCACATGGTCGCCAACCGAAACACCGACGTAGTAAACGGTCGCCGTCAGGACGACGCGGTCCTCCACCCGAACGTCGAAGGCCATGTCGAAAGACGTGGTTCCCCACCGCACGACCTCGGCCGACACCACCAACTCGTCGTGTACCCCGGCCGGTCCGTGCCAGGTGAGGTCGGCCCGGCGCAGCATCAGTTCCCAGCCGGTGGACTCGAAGTCAGCGTTCAGCGTCCGTAGCCACGAATCAGCGACGTCGTCCAGGTACGCCAGGTAGTGGGCGTTGAAGACCACGCCCTGGGCGTCGACCTCGCCGTAGCGGACGCGGATGGTCTGTGTGTAGGCCACTCTCCAACTTTCTGTAGCTCTCCTGGTGCCGCCCGACCTTAGGCCCCCGCTTCGGCGGGGTTGTTTGTCGCTTTCCGGCGCAGTTTCCGATGCTCCAGAGACATGTCCCGTGTCGAGGAGTTTCGCCCGGGATTTGAGACTTCTCGGGCTATTCCATTCTGCGTTTGATGGTGCGCCCCTGGAGCTGCCTCTATTCCCATACATCACCTCTACCGAACGGGGAGCTAGTGGCCTCCTATGGCGACTGGTGCGGGTTCGTCAGGAGAGATCACCAGCGTGGAACTCTCCAAACGGGAGCCCCACCGCTCTCAGGCGGCGGATCGCGCAGCGGAATTGACCCGATCCGACTGCTCGTGTTTGGACGTATGGACCAAATTCGTTAACACACCACTCCCTGGGGAGAGGTGACAGATCCCTAGGGAGTGGTGACAGACTGAATCCGTGAAAATGTTTGCGGTTCTTCTGGCGCTCCTTTTGGTGGCCGCTGGGTGCGGTGGTAGTTCAGATGCCAGCGAACCAGCAACAGCTATGAAGTCGGCCACGGGGGGCGTACCGACCACAGCTGCCACACCATCAACTATCGAAGCGCTCACCACAACTGTTGCTCCAACGACCACAGCGGCACCAACGACCACAGCGACACCAACTACCACAGCGACACCAACGACGACAGCGACACCAACGACGACAGCGGACCCCGACGTGGACGCCGGCCAAGACGAGGGGATAGGCCACGAGGAGGGGGCCACCACCATCGGGGAAGCACCGCTGGGGTGGGATCCGTCGGTCCTCGCCAACGCATCTGGGCCTGTCACCCAATGCCTTGACTCTGGGCTCCCCCCGGGGCGAGTCATGGCCCTAGCCCGCGGGGAGGTCTGGCCCAGCGCCGAAGACATACCGGTACTTGAACGCTGCCTGGCTCTAGACCAAAACGGACTCAGCGACAACGAGGGCACAGGCCACGATGAGGGTGCGGGCCAAGATGAGGGCGCTGGTCACGACGAGGGTGCGGGCCAAGATGAGGGCGCTGGTCACGATGAGGGGACTACCGCCATCGGGGAAGCACCGCCGGGGTGGGATCCGTCGGTCCTCGCCAACACACCTGGGCCGGTAACCCAATGCCTTGACTCTGGGCTCCCCCGCGGGCGAGTCATGGCTCTAGCCCGCGGGGAGGTCTGGCCCAGCGACGAGGAGATACCAATACTTGAACGCTGTCTGGCTCTAGACCAAAACGGACCCAGCGACGAAGCGACCGGACCAGATGACAACCGCCCCAGAGACGACGACGGACCGCCAACCGACGACGGTTGGCCATGCTTGGGCAACCCGTTGTCCATTACTTACACAGATTTCGGCTGGCCTGTCACCTATGACACGCCAGGTCTCCCTGACGGCTTGACGCCCATGGTCGACGGGATGGATCAGGGCATCAATTTCATCGCAGACCCAACGACCATGCTCCTCGCCGACAACCATGTCCGCCTCTTTTTTGAAGGTGACGGCGACAAAGCCTGGAGGTCCACCACCCCCGCTATGGCGCCCTACGGACTCATGAACTTCGAACCCGAGGCCGAGTACCAACTGTTAGGCGCCAGCGGGCTAGCGCGCCATGACCTGGCTTGGCGGCGGGTCTTCCTGTTACCTGACGGGCGCTACCGGATGTTTGCCAGATCCACATCAACCATTTTCTCTTTCATTTCTTTTGATGGGCTTGAGTTCACTCAGGAATCAGGGACACGTCTCACGCTGGATGACCTTGAGATGAGCACTTTCCGGGGCTTTGAGGTTGGCTTCGCCGGTTACGACGTTGTGGCCACCGATGACGGCTGGCGTATGTACGTCGACTACCAACTGGGCTTCGGTCCCGGAGGTACCTCTCCGTTGAACGAGGACCGGGACGATTTCACCTCTCGGATCCACAGTGCGAGATCGTCGGACATGCTCACATGGACGGTCGAACCGGGCGAGCGGGTCGGTGCCACCTCTGGTGTCCGCGGCTTTACCGATGCTGACCGGGACCGAGGCGACGGTGGCCCGCTCAGAACACCGGCACGTATCAGCCTCTCATCGGTGGAGCGGAGGCCCGCAGGAGACTTTCTGCTCGTCTTTACAATCCGCGATGAGTCATGCGCAGTTACTTCTCCTGACGGACTCCAGTTCCCAGGATGGGCGTCGGCGACCCCTAGCGGTGCAGGAGGTCAGGACAAGTTGAGCCTTGGTGGCGGAGAGTTTCTTATCTTCGGCACAAATAGCGAGTTTGGAATCCCTATGGGCCACCTTCGACTCGAGTGATTCGTAGAA
>CALBET010000813.1 GCA_937888665.1 uncultured Acidobacteriota bacterium | reverse complement strand
GGCACCCTGCAGCCCGGTGGCACCCTGCAGCCCGGTGGCACCCTGCAGCCCGGTGGCACCCTGCAGCCCGGTGGCACCCTGCAGCCCGGTGTCACCCTTGTCGCCTTTGAGCCCGGTGTCACCCTGCAGGCCGGTCGGGCCGGTCGGGCCGGTGTCGCCCTTGTCGCCGATGCTGGTGGAGGGCTGGTAGTAGCCGACCACGTCGATGATCACGTGCACGGTGCCGAACCGGTTGTACACGTTGAACTCGCCAGTCGGCGACAGCGGGGTCGTGACCGCGTTCGGGGTTGGTGCCTGACCTGCGACGTAGTTCAAGTTCGAGGTGTCCGGCAGAGCCGCGTCGGCGGGATACAACTTCAAGAAGCTGTCGTTGGTTGGGTTCACGATCGTCGTGTTCGTCGAGATCGCCGTCGCCGACGATGGAATCTCACACAGACTGTTCACATCGTCGCTGTCCCACGCCGTGAACGTCACCGGGGCGTCCTGCGGAATCGGTGTGTTTCGTGGCCCGACATTGGTCGGGTCTTCGAGGGGGACGTTCGGGCGGGTATCGACCAACCGGCACGGCACGACCGGGACGAACACCGTCTCACTGTCACCTGGCGCGGCGGCAGCGCGCCAGGCTTGGAACACAAACACGCCGACCAGTGCGATCGCGAGTCCGGTCGCGAACACCATCACGGTGCGGTAACGGAGTGTGAACATGGCAGCCTCCTACATGGGTCGACGCTGCGGTTCCGATTACCGCTTCAAACGCGGCCCCACCAGATTCTGAACCGACAGCTCGCCCTGGGGCCAGGGCCAAAGGTCAACTACCACACCCCGCCGTCACGATGACCGTATGACCGACGCCGACGACCTCACCGCTGACAACCTCGACCAACTCGACCAACTCGACCAACTCGAGCAACTCGCCCGATTGCTGTCGATCGACGGGTCGCTCGGCCTGGCCGACACGTTGCGGGCGAAGAATGACCTACCCACGTACTGGGCCGATTTTCCCGTTTCGTGTGGCCGTCTAAGTGCTGATATCGGGGCAGGTGGTACCAGTGGGCGGGCAGAACGCGACAACCGGTCGGGTAGGTGGCGGCCGCTCCGGGGTCTTGATACCACTGCACAAAGCGATCTGTTGATCACTGATCCGATTCACCGGATTCCACGACCTGCGCCACACCGCAGCCGCTCTGCTCATCGACCGAGCGGCGACACCGAAGCAGGTGCAGGCAATCGTCGGGCACTCGACGATCCGAGTCACGTTCGATCGGTACGGGCATCTGTTCGAAGGACACGCCGACGACCTGATGGCGGCGCTCGACGATCTCCACGCGAATGCTCGCGTGTCATTTTAGTGTCACGAAGGAGTTTCGAGGCTTGCATGAGAACGACAAAACCCCTGGCCAGATGCTCTGACCAGGGGCTTTATGGAGGGGACGACGAGATTTGAACTCGCGACCCTCACCTTGGCAAGGTTGTGGTCGCCGTCCGTACAGTCTGTCTAGTGCTGCGCAGTACTCCACAGTCCGTCAAACCGTCCGTCCAGTTCGTCTGTTCCGTCCAGTTCGTATACCGGTCTACCATCGCACGCGCGCTATGTGCGGGTCAGCTGGCCTTGCGGACGACCGCGTGGCCCCTACGGACCATCTTGGCGATGGACCGGTTCTCGATCAGCCGCGTGCCGACGACGACTGCGAGTTCTTGATCAACGGCGCCAGCGACGCGTTCCAAGGTCTCCAAGGTCGGACGCGTGCCACCGTTCTCCATCCGCGCTATCGCAGACTGAGTCGTGCCCATCCGTCGGGCCAACTCGACCTGGGTCAAGCCCGCGTCGACGCGGAGCTGAGACACCAGTTCGCGAAACGCCGTGATGCGGGCCTCATCCTCCACGACGTCGCGGACCCGACCTGCGTCAGGTCGAGGCACCGATTTCCAGTTCGTTCGCTCACTCATCTTGATCTCCTGTCAGTCCGTGCTCGGTCATACATCGCTGCAATGCTCGCTCTGCCCTGTCCACCTCGCGTCGCTCATTCGGCCCAACACGACCCCACCTCAGACATAGCGTCCAAGATATATCCGAAACTCGTGGTCGCGATGCATGGCGACTGACGCGTGGATGTTGCCGGTCGGGAAGCGGGAAGCGGGCATCGTCCCGTCAGGCGTTGAGTGGAAATCCGGGCACGGACGCAGGCCGCCACCTGCGGCCAACGTCGTCCCGCGGGGCGCATGTTTCGCAGCGCTTATGTCGGCTGCTTCCGGCCTCCCGATGCGAGCCCACCGTCGCCGGTCAAGTCCACAGGGCCGCGATCGGTTGGGCCGTCAGGCGATCACCAAATGCAAGCGCTTCTGTTCCGGTGTGGAGCACGATGCCTTGAACGAATCGAGGGCCGAGACCATCGCGTAGTTTGCTCAGCCATCTGAATGTGCTGGCTCCGATGTTGCTCGACGCCTTCACCTCGATTCCAACGATCCGACCGTCGGGGTGTTCGAGCACGATGTCGACCTCGGGCCCGGTCCGGTCGCGGTAATGAAAGATCCGGACGCGGTTGTCATTCCAGCCGATTTGCTTTCGAAGCTCGCCCAACACGAAGGCCTCAAGCACTCCTCCAGCTGGTTCAGGCTGGCGGGTCGGGTGCATGCTTTCTGGCGAGATGTTGACCTGATGCGCGGCGAGTCCGCTGTCGAGAACGACGATCTTCGGTCGGGCGGTCACCCGCTGGGTCAGATTGGTCGACCACGCCGGAATGCGCCAGGTCAAGTAGAGGGTCTCCAACAGGTCGAGATACGGAGGCAGCGTGCGGGCCGGAAATCCGCCGTCGGCTGACACGTCCGCTACATTCAACTCGCTGGCGTTGCGGGCCGCCAGGAGTCTGACGAGCCGACCAAGATCGCCCAGCCGCTGCAATGAGCTCACGTCCGCGGCGTCACGATCGACGATTCGCGAGGTGTAGCTGTCGTACCAGGCGGCTCGCCGGTGGGGTCTGCGAAACACAACC
>CALBET010000812.1 GCA_937888665.1 uncultured Acidobacteriota bacterium | reverse complement strand
CCCGAGAATGCTCTCGTCGATGCCGACGCCCCACCGTACGATGTCCTGGTCTCCCTCGGCTTCGACGTAGGCCACAGCCCTCGCGCTCGAGCCGGCCGTGATCGAGTGTTCCGCGTAGTCGTGCACATCGAGGCGCAGGTCCAGGCTGCGCACCAGGCCATCCACGAATGCCGAGATGGGTCCGTTCCCGGTACCGGTGACCGTGCGGTCTTCTCCGTCCACCCGCAACTGGACCGTCACCGACGCGCCCTGGGATCCGGTCACGCCTTCGTGACTTTGGAGCTGGACCGGCGTGTCTTCTGACAGGTAGGTCGACTCGAAGGTGGTCCACATCTCCTCCGGGCTGACTTCGGTTCCCACGTTCTCCGCCATCGACTGAATCGTGCGCGAGAACTCGATCTGGAGCCGCCGGGGAAGCACGAGCCCGTGCTCGGTCTCCATGATGTAGGCCACGCCGCCCTTGCCAGACTGACTGTTGACCCGGACGACGGCCTCGTAGCTGCGGCCGACATGCTTGGGATCGATCGGCAGGTAGGGCACGCCCCACATGTCGTAGTCGCGGGGCAGTGCGGCAAAGCCTTTCTTGATGGCGTCCTGATGGGACCCGGAGAATGAGGTGTAGACGAGGTCTCCCGCGTAGGGTTGCCGTGGCGGGACTGAGAGCCGAGTGCAGTGCTCCGCGACACGACGCAACTCGTCGATGTCGCTCAGGTCCAGTTCCGGGTCCACACCGTTCGCGAAGAGGTTGAGCGCCAGCGTGATGATGTCGACGTTCCCGGTCCGTTCGCCGTTGCCGAACAGCGTGCCTTCCACGCGATCCGCCCCGGCCATGACGCCAAACTCGGCCGCCGCGACGGCGCAGCCCCGATCGTTGTGGGGGTGCAGGGAGAGGATGACGCGGTCGCGGTGCGCGAGCGTGCGGCCGAACCACTCGATGACATCGCCGTAGACATTGGGGGAGTAGCACTCGACCGTCGCCGGGAGATTGAGCACCAGCCTTCGGTCCCCGTCATCCGGTTCGATGACGTCCATCACGGCTTCGCAGATCTCGATCGCGAACTCCGGTTCGGTGAGCGTGAAGCTCTCGGGCGAGTACTCGTAACGCACCGCTGTGTCAGGAATCCTCTGCTCCAGCGTCCGGGCCTGCGTCGCGGCGCTCGTCGCAATATCGATAATGCCGGGCTTCTTGAGCCCGAACACGACACGTCGCTGCAGAGGATTGGTCGAGTTGTAGAAGTGCACCAGCGCGCGGGGTGCGCCCCGGAGGCACGCGAAGGTCCGTTCGAGCAGGTCCTCCCGACACTGGACCAGTACCTGAATCGTGACATCGTCCGGAATCAACGCCTCCTCGATCAACAACCGCACGAAGTCGTAGTCGGGCTGGCTCGCAGCGGGGAAGCCGACCTCGATCTCTTTGAACCCCATCTGTACGAGCGTGCCGAAGAGACGGCGCTTGCGCTCGACGTCCATCGGATCGATGAGCGCCTGGTTGCCGTCGCGGAGGTCGACGGAACACCAGAGAGGCGCCTTCTCGATCAGCCGATTCGGCCAGGTCCGATCCTGGAGGACGATCGGGATCACGGGGCTGTACTTGCGGAAATTCGCGGTCGTGGGCGCGTCTGATACGGTCGTCATGGGCGAGTCTTTCGTCGTGCGAAGCGCGTGTATCCTCCTACAGGTACTTATCGGCCGAATCGGCCGCATCGAAACGCCTGACGCTCGCGCCGGTTCAGACCGTGTGGCGCAGGGAGAGCACACGCGTCAGCGTGCGGGACATTGTCGACCGCCAGCGAGATGTGTACGTGAGCATCGACGGCACTGTACCCGGCGGTGCCAGAGCAAGTCCAGAGGCTATACTCTGAGCCGACTCGGTTCCACGACGGTAATCACGGAGGTGCGGATGACACGTCGACTGACCGGCTCACTCCTGGGCCTGCTCGCGCTGCTTGGCGTGCAGTGGCCTGGCATCGCATGGGCCCAGTACGGGGCGACCGATGGCGAGTGGCGCACCTACGCTGGCGATCTCGGCGGCACGAAGTACTCGCCCCTCGACCAGATCGACGCGTCGAACTTCTCGGATCTCGAGATCGCGTGGCGGTGGGAGTCGGCGGACGGGGCGCTCGATCTTGATGCCCTGCGCGAGCGTCACCCCGAAATCGGCATCCGCAATTTCAAGACCACACCACTGCTGGTCGACGGCATCGTCTATGTCTCGACCCCGCTCGCCTTGTCAGCCGCTCTAGATGCCGGTACGGGCGAGGTGCTCTGGCAATACGATCCGCAGGCGTATCTGGCGCCTCCCTATCCGCACGCGAGCGTCCTCAGCTACAACACACGCGGGCTCGCCTACTGGGCCGATGGCGATGGACATGACGCGCGCATCTTCTATGGCACGAATGACGGCTATCTGCTGGCGGTCGACGCCCTCACAGGGCAGCCGGTACGGAGCTTTGGTGACAACGGCCGGGTCGATCTGACGGAGGGCATTCCGCGTGCCCCCCGTGGTACGACCGACCGGCTTGGCCACAGCTGGCTTGGTGTCGCGTCAGCGCCCATCGTCGCCCACGACGTCGTCGTGACTCCCACCGTCATCTCGGACATCGCCGTCACGAAGGAGGCGCCGCCGGGATGGATCAAGGGGATAGACGCACGGACCGGCGACACTAGGTGGACCTTTCGGACGGTTCCGCAGGGGGACGACTTCGGGGCCGAGAGTTGGCAGAACGAATCGTGGCGCTACTCGGGCAACACCAACGCCTGGGCCACCTTCGCGGTCGATGACGAGCTGGGGTACATCTACGTGCCCACTGGCACCGCGACCAGCGACTACTACGGGGGCCACCGCCTTGGCGACAACCTGTTTGCCGAAAGCCTGGTCGCTCTCGACATCGAGACCGGTCAGCGCGTCTGGCACTTCCAGGCCGTGCACCACGGGGTCTGGGACTACGACTTCCCGACCCACCCGAACCTGCTCGACGTGACGGTCGATGGGCGTGACATCAAGGCCATTGCCCAGATCAGCAAGCAGGGATTCACCTACGTGTTCGATCGGGCGACTGGTGACCCGGTCTGGCCGATCGAGGAGCGGAGCGTCGAGACCGATACCGATCTCGAGGGCGACGTGTTATCACCCACCCAGCCGTTCCCGACTAAACCGCTGCCGTTCGAGGAGCAGGGGGCCACGCTCGACCAACTGGTCGACTTTACCCCCGAGATTCGGGCCATGGCGGTGGAGGCCGTGCGGAACCACCGGCTCGGTGGGCTGTTCACGCCTCCAATGCTGTCTGCGGAGGGCGGCGCGCAGGGCACCATCCAACGGCCGGCGATCGCGGGCGGCGCGAACTGGAACGGGTCGGCCGTCGACCCCGAGACCGGAATGCTCTATGTGCCATCAAGCAATGCCTTCTCGGTGATGCAGTACTACACGCCCGATCCGGCGGACGGCGGCAACCTGAACCTCACGAATGGCGGTTTCGACACCGCGCCGCTGATGCCACAGGGGCTCCCGCTCTTCAAGCCGCCCTATTCACGGATGACCGCCATCAACCTCAACACCGGTGACCACGCCTGGATGCAGCCGAATGGTGACGGCGACCGCTACCGACGGCACCCGATGCTGCGCGGTCTGAACCTGCCGCCCCTGGGCGGGGAGGGGCGCGGCGGCCCGGTGTTGACCAAGACGCTGCTGATCAGCGCGCTGACGGCCGGTGGCACCGGCGGCGGACCGCGCCTCGTCGCTCGCGACAAGGCGACCGGGACCATCGTCGGGTCGGTCGATCTGCCGGCGGGCGCGATTGGCACGCCGATGACCTACATGCACGGGGGCACCCAGTACGTCGCCCTGACCGTCGGCGGCCTTGTTCCCGAACTTATCGCTCTCGCCCTGCCCTGATCGGCTGGGGGCTCTCTCGCGAGGCCGGTACGGGCTGAACACGTGCAATACTGGAAGGTTGACACAGGCGCTGGTCTTCACCCGCGTCCCGTCGGTCTCCGGACTGCCATCGCACGTCCGGCTCCCAGGAGAGAAGAGCATGATTCGAGCAACCGTGGCGTCGGCGGCCGTCGGCGTGGTCCTGTTGACCGGAAATCTGACCGCAGGACAGGAGGTCTTCAAGTCGGCCTCCCACGACTTTCGGCTGACGACCGTGGCGGATGGCCTTGTGAATCCCTGGTCAATGGCCTGGCTTCCAGAGGGCGACATGCTGATCGGAGAGCGGCCCGGGCGGCTCCGCATCGTGCGGGACGGGCGGCTGCTGCCCGACCCGGTACCCGGCGTGCCGGACGTCTTCGCGGAGGGCCAAGGTGGGCTGTTTGACGTGCTGCCCCATCCTGATTTCGCGTCGAACCGACTCCTCTATCTGAGCTACGCGCGCCCACAAGAAGACGGCTCGACCACCGCCGTCATACGCGGGCGGTTCGAGAACGACCGGCTGACCGACATCGAAGATATTTTTGAAGCGAAGACGAAAGGCCGCGGACACTACGGCGGGCGCCTCGCGTGGGATCGAGACGGCTTCCTCTTTCTCACGGTCGGCGAGCGGCAGGTGGCCTCCACTGGCGACCTCTCGGCACATCCCGCGCAGGATCTGTCGAACCATCATGGCGTCACGATCCGGTTGCACGACGACGGACGCGTCCCCGTTGACAACCCGTTCGTGGGGCAGGAGGGGGCCCTCCCGGAGATTTGGAGCTACGGGCACCGCAATCCGCAGGGGCTCGCCATTCATCCGGACACCGGCGATGTCTGGATCAACGAGCACGGGCCGCAGGGGGGCGACGAACTCAACCTGGTCCAGCCAGGGCGGAACTACGGCTGGCCTGTCATCGGCTACGGCGTGAACTACGGGTCCGGGTCCGCGATCCACGCCGGCACGCACCGCGACGATATCGAGCCGCCCACCCACGTCTGGGTGCCGTCGATCGCGACCTCGGGATTGATGATCTACTCGGGCGACCGTTTCCCCGAGTGGAAGGGCAGCGTCTTCGTGGGCGGGATGGCCGGACAGCAACTGGCCCGGTTGACGCCGAGCGTCGACCAGCCACAGCATTTCGAGCAGGAAGAGACCCTTGCCTACGGAATTGGCCGGGTGCGCGACGTCCGACAGGGACCTGATGGCTACATCTATCTGGCGATCGAAGATCGCGACGGCGCACCGACCGCGGTCGTCCGGCTGGAACCGGTCACCACGGGCTGCTAGCCCCTTGGAACCGTCATTCACCGCGCGCTAGTACTACTTTGTCAGATCTGCAGTCTCACCGACCGCAGCGCCTCGATGCGT
>CALBET010000811.1 GCA_937888665.1 uncultured Acidobacteriota bacterium | reverse complement strand
ACATCCGTGGGGCAAGGCTTCAGCCTTGCCTCGCAGGCCTGAAGGCCTGCGCCACCAGAGTCAGACAAGCAACGGCGCGACCCCCACAGGAGCCGCGCCGCATGAATCGTCCAGGGTTGGGCTGGCTATCGAGCCTGGAACGGGATGGTCGCAATCTGGTCGTCGAACCAGATGGTCAGGTTGCCACCCTGCTGGGTCATGTCGGTGAAGGTGACAATGAGCTGGTCCGCCTTGACCGGGTGGGTTGCCACCGTCATCGTGGCGCGCAGGACGTCGAGGTCCGTGGTATAGCCGTAGCCGCCCCAGACGGCGTTCGCCTTCTCTTCCGTGAAGTCGTGCTTGGGCCCGAGGTCCGAGAACGCCAGCGTCCACGCGGTCGGGTTCGCCAGGTCGGCAAACATGCTGTACTCACCGGGCGGCAGCGTCTTGCCGTCGAACACCAGCGCCGCCTCGGTCTTGATACGGGTGGTGACGTCGGCGCCGATCCGCCAGATGGGTGCACCGAAATAGATCTTCGTGGCGTAGTCGGCGCCCTCTCCGAACATGTCGGTCCGGCCCCGCAGAATCGGCCGGCCGTAGTCGATGTCTATCCACTTGCCGCCGGCATATGCCCCCTCGGAGTCAAAGCTGCCGCCGACCTGTGTAGATGCCTGGCCACGCGGGCTCAAAGGTCGATCCTGTGCTGCCGCGACGCTGGCACACAGGGCCAGCACCAGTACTCCCACACTCAGTCTCGATATACGCATTGTGTCCTCCCCAGTTGATGTGTTGACGTGTTGAGTTCTGCAAGAAGTGCGAAAAAGCCCGCCGGGCGCGCGACCATGCGCGCCCCGCGGGTGCGGAGTGGGGCCCCGCAAGCGCCTGCAAGGGGTTCGGGGTCTAGCCCAGGTCTAGCCCCGTCTCATGAATACTACGACCGGATGAATGTGACCGGCTTCGTCTCCATCAACTTCGCGAAGAAGTCATTCCCTTTGTCGTCGACGATGATGAAGGCTGGAAAGTCCTGCACCTCGATTTTCCAGATCGCCTCCATCCCCAACTCGGGATACTCGAGCACCTCGACATGCTTGATACTGTGGTCGGCCAGCCTGGCCGCGGGCCCCCCGATTGACCCCAAGTAGAAACCGCCGTATTTGTGACAAGCCTCCGTGACCTGACGCGACCGGTTCCCTTTGGCCAGCATCACCATGCTGCCGCCGTGACTCTGAAACAGCGCGACATAGGAATCCATCCGGCCGGCCGTCGTGGGCCCGAACGAGCCTGACGGCCTCCCCTCCGGCTTCTTGGCGGGGCCGGCGTAGTAGACCATATGGTCCTTCACGTACTGTGGCAGCTCTTCGCCCCGGTCAAGCCGCTCCTTCAACTTGGCATGCGCGATGTCGCGCGCCACGATCATCGGGCCGGACAAGGACAAGCGGGTGGCCACTGGGTATTTACTCAGCTCGGCCAGAATCTCCGCCATCGGCCGGTTGAGATCGACCCGCACCACGTCGTCGTCCAGCTCCTCAGTGGTGATGTCCGGCAGATACTGCGCCGGGTTCTCTTCGAGCTGTTCGAGAAACACGCCCTCGCGCGTAATCTTCGCCAGGGCCTGCCGGTCGGCGGAGCACGACACTCCAAGCCCCACGGGGCACGACGCACCGTGTCTCGGCAACCGGATCACCCGCACGTCGTGCGCGAAGTACTTCCCGCCGAACTGCGCTCCGATCCCGATGTGCTGGCAGATGTCAAAAATCTGCGCTTCCATCCCCAGATCGCGGAACGCTCGCCCATGCTCATTCCCACTGGTTGGTAGCGTATCGAGGTAGTGCGTGCTGGCCAGCTTCACCGTCTTGAGAGTGAACTCGGCCGACGGGCCGCCGATGACCAGCGCCAGATGATAGGGCGGGCAGGCGGCGGTGCCAATGGACCGCATCTTGTCCTCGGCGAACGCGAGCAGGGACGCCGGATTCAGCAGCGCTTTGGTTTCCTGATAGAGGAACGACTTGTTGGCCGACCCGCCGCCCTTGGCAATGAACAGCAGCTCGTACTCGTCGCCGGGCTCCGCATAGATCTCAATCTGCGCCGGCAGGTTCGACCCGGTGTTCTTCTCCGTGAACATGTCGAGCGGCGCCATCTGCGAGTATCGCAGGTTGCGCTGATCGTAGGCATCATAGATGCCCTGCGAGAGCGCGACCGCGTCATCGGCCCCGGTGAAGACGTTCTCACCTTTGTGGCCCATGACAATGGCGGTGCCGGTGTCCTGACAACCCGGGAGCACGCGCCCGGCGGCGATGTTGGCGTTGCGAAGCAACTCGAGCGCGACAAACCGGTCGTTTTCTGACGACTCGGGGTCGTCGAGAATCGACCGCAACTGCACCAGGTGGGCCGGTCGCAACAGGTGCGAAATGTCGTCGAAGGCGGTCTGTGCCAGCAGGCGCAGCGCCTCCGGCTCTACCTTGAGCAGCTCGCGGCCGTCCACCGACACCGTGGAGACGCCCTCGGAGGTCAACTTGCGATAGGGCGTGTCGTCGGGGCCCCGTTCGAACAGGGGCTGATAGTGAAAATCGGTCATGAGTCGGAAACCGTGACGGGAGTGGCGGGGCAGCCCGCATCAGCTGCCAGGTAAACAGTGATTGTACCCCGAGACCGCGCAGCGTACCTCGAAAGGGGTTTTCCTGGCGCCACCGAACGACCGCGCTCGCTTCCCGAGGAAACGCGGCCAGCCGCTGTAGCAAGCCCCTTCAGGGGCGCTGATCGACCAACGGGCCTAAAGGCCCTGGCTACGAACACACTCACGGCCCGCCATCCGGCCAGAGAGCAGCAAATGTGAACTGC
>CALBET010000810.1 GCA_937888665.1 uncultured Acidobacteriota bacterium | reverse complement strand
CATGAGCGAAACACGTCTTTCTCGAACGTCTTAACGATCTGACAAAGTAGTACTAACAAGCTGTTGGAAATATCGAACGAGCGGTTTCCGGGAAACCTAGCCGGGGGGCCAGGTCATGTTCCGGCCGGCCAGCAGGTGCAGGTGTATGTGGAACACCGTCTGTCCTGCCCCACGATTGCAGTTGAACACGGTGCGATAGCCGTCTTGGGCGTGTCCATGTTCCTGCGCGATCCGAGCCGCCGTGGCGATGATCGTGCCGACCAGGGTTTCATCGCCGTCCTGTAAGTCGTTCAGCGTGGAGATGTGGCGGCGGGGAATAAGTAGGACATGGAACGGCGCCTGCGCAGCGATGTCTTCAAACGCCAGCACGTGGTCGTCCTCGTAGACGATCGTGGCCGGGACTTCGCCGACGGCAATCTTGCAAAACAGACACTCGTCAGACATGGCCGCGCTCTCCTCGACTCTTCGCGCGCAGAGTCTACCACCGGCCCGCAGCGGCGACCCTGGCGCCGCTGCCGCCGACGTGCCCGGCCACGACGGCTACGGTTCCGTGCCGCGTCGCATCACCACCGCCCGTGGAATGCCCTGTAGGTCAGGACGAATCTCCACCAGCTCCAGGGCGGCCCGCCTGGCGATGTCGCGGACCGGTTCGCTTTGCCCCGCGCCGATCTCGATCACGATCCAACCACCCTCGCGCAGACAGGAGCAGGCGGCGGGCAGGAGCTCGCGCGTCGGGTCCAGTCCATCTCGGCCGCCGCTCAGCGCGGACCGCGGTTCGTGCCGCCTCACCTCCGGAGCCAGCGCGGCCAGCTCGTGGTCGGGTATGTAGGGGGGATTCGAGACGATCAGGTCGTAGGGACCCGGCACGCCGTCGAGGAACCGTGTCTCGCGAAACGTGATTCGGTCGACCACCCCGTGCCGAGCCGCGTTGCGCTCGGCCACCGCCAGCGCCGCCGGCGAGATGTCGGTGGCCACGATGCGCGCGCTCGTCAGCTCGCTGGCCAGCGCCACCGAGAGACATCCTGAGCCGGTGCCCACGTCGGCGATCGCCCATGCTGCGGTGCGGGGTGCCAGTCGGGTCAGCGTGGTTTCTACGAGTAACTCGGTTTCCGGTCGGGGGATGAGCACATCTGGGGTGACCGTCATGTCGAGGCCCCAGAACTCTCTGACGCCGGTAATCTGGGCCACCGGTTCCCGACGACATCGTCGCTCGATGAGCGGACCGACCAGCGCGTCGATACTGCCGGGCGTGCCCGGTACCTGGTCTCGAAGTCGCGACAACCACTGCGCGCGGGTCCACGCGAGCGCGTGCCGGGCCAGGACCTCCACATCGAACGCGGCATCCTGCGTGTCGATGCCGGCGGCGGTCAGCTGCTGACACGCGGCCGACACCCAGTCCCGGAGTGTCGCCATCTGAGGTTGTGTCGTCGGGAGGCCGCGTCAGGCGCCGGCGACCGGTTCGACATCCTTGAGCGACTCGGCCCGGAAGTGGTCGCTGAGCGTCTCCCCCATCTCAGTCAAGTCGCCGTTGAGCATCTCGGTCAGACGGTGCGTCGTGAATCCGATCCGATGATCGGTGATCCGGTTCTGCGGGAAGTTGTAGGTCCGAATTTTTTCGGACCGTTCACCGGTGCCTACCTGACTCTTCCGGTCCTGGGCGATTTCGTCATGCTGTCGCTGCATCTCCATCTCATAGAGTCTGGAGCGCAGCACTTTCATCGCCTTCGCCTTGTTCTTGATCTGCGACTTTTCGTCCTGTTGCGAGACGACCAGACCGCTCGGCAGATGCGTGATGCGAACGGCCGAGTAGGTCGTGTTGACGCTCTGGCCACCCGGTCCGCTCGAGCAGAAGGTATCAATGCGCAGATCCTTGTCTTCGATCGCGATGTCCACCTCTTCAGCCTCGGGGAGTACGGCGACGGTTGCGGTCGAGGTATGAATCCGGCCACTGGCCTCGGTGGCCGGCACCCGCTGCACGCGATGGACGCCGCTCTCGTATTTCAGTTGGCTGTACGCGTGTCGGCCTTCGATCAGCGCGATGACCTCTTTGATCGACCCGCCGCCGGCTTCACTCGTGGACATCACATCCACCTTCCACCCTTGCCGCTCCGCGTACCGGGTGTACATCCGAAACAGATCGCCCGCGAAGAGCCCCGCTTCGTCGCCGCCGGTACCCGCCCGGATCTCCAGTATGACGTTTTTTTCGTCGTTCGGGTCCTTTGGCACCATCAGCAACTTGATGTCGCCCAGGAGCGCGTCACGCGTCTGGGTCAGCGCTGCCAGTTCCTGTTCCGCGAGGTCCCGCATGTCGGCGTCGTTGCCGTTGGCGAGCTCCTGGGCCTGGGTGATCTCGGTGACCACCGCCTTGTATTCGCGGAACTTGTCGACGATCGGCTGCATGTCGGAGAGCGCCTTCGAGTGGGTCCGATACCGGTTCTGATCGGCTTGCACGGAGGCGTCGCTGACAAGCGCCATCAGCTCGTCGTACCGCGCGTCGAGGCTCTGCAGCTTGTCTAACATGTTGGTTGGCTACCCACCGGAGACCGGCGGCAGAAAGGCGACCTCGTCGCCGTCGGCGACCGGCGCGTCCATCCGTGAATACTCTTCGTTCACCGCGACCGAAATCGAGGCCTCGTAGTCTCGTAACTCGGCAAACTCGCTGACCAGCGTGTCCCACACCGTTCGCGCCGTGGCACGTGTCGGCGCCTGCCGCGCAAGCTCTCCGGTACCGACGATGTCCTTCAGCCTGGCGAACAGTCGGACGTTGATGCGTATGCTGCTCACCGGTTCATTCACCGGTAGCCACCCGTAACGCGTCTTGCCGGGCCGCGTCGTCGTCGGGGTCGGCCGTCGCCCCTTCGATCCACACGTCGCCCCCCTCGAAGAACTCGTGCTTCCAGATTGGCACGATCTGTTTCACCCGCTCAATGATGTAGCGGCAGGCGGCGAACGCATCGGCGCGATGCGGAGAGGCGGCGGCGATCATGACGCTCGCCTCGCCGATCTGCAACGTGCCCAGTCGGTGATGCAACGCCACCCGCACGTCCCAGCGGTCCGCCGTTTCAGCCCCGATCCGCTCGAACACCCGGAGTGCCAAGGGCTCGTAACCCTCGTACTCCAGACGCAACACGCGTCGGCCCGCGTTTTCGTTCCGCACGATACCGACGAACGAGGTGATACCGCCTGGGCCGACCGTGTCGAGGGGCGCGTCCGGCATGCTGGTGACCGCGCTGATGAGCGTTTCGAGGTGTAGCGTGTCGGTCGTGACCGCATACAGCGCCGTGTGCATTGCCGGTCTATTGTCGCTCATTTGTTCCAAAAATGATTGAGCGGCCCGTGGCCACGACCGAGTGGATGGGCATGTCTGATGGCCCCAGCCACGTAGCGTTTCGCCGCTACGACCGCGTCGCCGAGCGAGGCGCCGAGCGCCAGGTGGGCGGTGATGGCGGCGGCGAACGTGCAGCCGGTGCCATGGGTGGCGCGACTCTCCAGTCTTGGACCGCGAAGCTCCTCGAGGGTGTCGCCGTCGTCGAGCAGGTCCACGGCGTCAGGGTCAGGGCCGTCCGCATCGCCGCCGGTAAGCACCACGGCGCCAACGCCCATCTCACGCAGGCGCGCGGTGGCCTCCGCCGCCTGTTGCCGCGTCGTGATGTGGAGTCCGCTCAGGACCTCCGCTTCACGCCGGTTTGGGGTGACCAGACAGGCGCGCGGTAGCAGGCGCGCACGCACGATCGAGAGGGCCTCTTCGTCCAGCACACGGCTGCCGCTGGTAGAGACCAGCACGGGGTCGACCACCACGGGGATGCCCGGATGCGCGTCGAGCCGATCGCACACGGCGGCCACGATCGCGCGTGTGGCCAGCATGCCGGTTTTGATGGCCAGGACGCCGAAGTCGTCCATGACGGCGTCGATCTGTGCCGCGACGACCAGCGCGCTGAGTGATTCAATGGTCGCGACTTCGACCGTGTTCTGGGCCGTCACCGCCGTCACGGCGCAGACGCCGTGCACGTCATGCGCGGCGAACGTCTTCAGGTCGGCCTGGATGCCGGCACCGCCACCGGAGTCGCTGCCGGCAATCGTGAGGGCGGTCCGCATGGGGAGGAGACGAGTCGCCTGGCGCCAGGTCAGCGTCTGGCCTGGACCTGTCGCGGGCTGTCTGGTTCGAGGCCGAACACGAGCAGAAACTGGTACGTCAGGAATGTCTCGTGAGACAGGAGAGTCAATCCGGCCGCTTGGGCGTCGCGAATGACCTGCTCCGCTTCCACGCGGAGTTCGAGTTCCGGTCCCGGACCGCCGCCGTCTCGGGTGAAGTCGACAATACCGAGACGGCCCTGTGGCGTGAGCGCGGCCGCCACGTCGGTGAGCAATGCGACGGGATCCTCCACTTCGGCGTACACGTCGACAATCAGGACGGCATCGAGATCGGCCGGTAGCCCCGGATCTTCCGCCGTACCTAGCACCCGCTCCACGTTGTCCAGACCTTCACGACTGACTCGGTACGCGATGGCGTCCAGCATCGGCTGCTGAATGTCCTGGGCGAACACGAGGCCGTTGGGACCCACCCGCCGCGCGAGTCGCACGGTGAACCAGCCCGCGCCGGCGCCGACATCGGCCACGACCGACCCGTCGGCGATGTTCAGCACGTCCATGATCTCGTCCGGCTTCTGCCACATGTCCCGGTCAGGGGCCTCGAGAATGCCGATGTCGTCGGGCCGAAACAGGCGGGCGTGCGGCTGGTCTTGCGCTGCCGTCTGAGCGGCCGCGCCCAGGATCGCGAGCGCCGTCAGGAGCGCGCCGAGGTGCGCTCGAGTGACCACCTGTCGGGTCATCATGTCTCGAGGCCTTCGCAGGGCAGTCGTTGCGGACCACCCAGCTCAGGGAGTGACGGTCGACCGAAACCCTGCTCAGCCGCCAGTACGTCAAGGGCCATCGAGGCCAGGTCCTCGATCGGCAGTAGTTCGAACGGTGTGGCCGCTGGGAAGACCAGCCACTTCAGATAGGCTCCGCAGCCGCCGCACAGCTCGGCCCGATGCGGCTCGCCAGGGTCAGTCTTCGCGGCGGTGAGCTGATCGGCGCCGCAATAGAAGCACCCAGGCTGGCTGTGAGAC
>CALBET010000809.1 GCA_937888665.1 uncultured Acidobacteriota bacterium | reverse complement strand
AGCCTTCCGCATCGAGGCGACCGAGCGCCGTGTCGAGCGCCGACTCATCTCCGACGTCGGCGGCCAGCACCCGCACGGTGACTCCGCGTGCTTCGAGGGCTTGCACGTCGGCGATCACTTGGCGTACTCGCTCCGAGTGGTCCTTGTCGCTCCACCGGCTTCGAGCCGGAAGCTCGGTGCGCCCGACCAGGGCCAGTCGGCGTGCCCCCTTGGCGGCCAACCAGTGGGCGGTCGCGAGGCCGAGCCCGCTCGTGCCCCCGGTGACGAGGTAGGTCGCGTCGGGGTGGGTCCGGAACCGGGCCCCCGGCACGCTGGCCGGAGCCCGGCGCACTAGCCGCGCGACGAAGCGGGTGTCCCCGCGCCACGCCACCTGGTTCTCGGCGCCGCTCTCCTCGAACTCTCGCAGGAGGGCATCGGCGTTGGCCGCCGCTCCGTTCCCTGGGTCCAGATCCACGAGCGCCCCAGCCACCGTCTCGTGCTCCAAGAACAGCGAACGCGTGATTCCCCACACTGGGGCCTGGGCCACTGCGACCCCCGTCGGCTCCCCAGTGGGGGTATGTACGCCTGCCGTGGCTACCCAGAGCTTGCTCGCCGCCGGTCGCGAGATGCCGGACAACGCTTTGGCGAGCGCGACCATCCGAGTCAGTTCGTCTTCGACGTCGCCAAGCGTGGCCGCGCCGAGAGCTTCGGTGGCCACCAGACTCAATGCCCCGAGGTGCGCGACCCCGAGCGGTAGGTCATCCTCGGTTTCTAGGGACTCCACGTCCTCGCCGTTCCACAACGTCACCATCCGGCCGCGCGCCCGAAGCCGATCCGCGAGGGCCTCGGCGACCCCGCCCCGGTCGGGAATGATGACCCAGCGCCGAGAGGCCGGCGCTGGTTTGGTCGCGACCAGGACAGCCTGCGAAGCGATCTCCGTCGGCACCCCGTGGGTCGCGGAGCACTCGAATCCCGCCCGCCCGAGGAGTTCTTCCCACTGGGTCGGAGCGATCAGCGCGTGCCCTTGCCTGAAGTCCTGATAGCCCCACCAGCCTGCCGTACCTCCGACGATCAGGTCCAACCATCGTTGCGGACCGGTGCCCTCGAGCAACACGAGGACTCCGCCGGGTGCGAGCAGTTCACGGATATGGGCGAGGGCCTTCGGCAGGTCCCGCGCCGCATGCAGAACGTTCGCCGCCACCACGACGTGGTATGCGCCGGTCGCCTGCCCCTGCGCGGCAGGGCTCTGTTCGATGTCCAAGACCTGGCTTCGAACCCGGGGATCGTCGGCGAACTGGCCGGCTGCCGCCTCCGCCAGAGTCGGCGACAAGTCGGTGACGGTGAGCTCAATTCCCTCTGCGGGGAGGCGCGGCAACAGATGATGGGTCGTGGCCCCGGTCCCCGCGCCGATCTCCAGAATCCGGGCGACCCCCCCAGGCGCGGCCCGCGCCGCCGCTTTCGCGACCGACTCGGCCACGATTCCGTTACACACCCGCATGATGGGTGCGTCTCGATAGAGTTCACGGAGGCCCGCACCTGAATCATTAAACAGAATCTCGAGCGCATCGCGGGATCCGGCCAGCACCTCTGCGAGCGCATCGCCGCACCGACGCACCAGGTTCACTTCGGCGGTGGAGCGGGGAAAGGCCGACTTCATGTGCGCGATCGACGCTTCGATCTCGGGCTGGGGCCACGGCTGGGTGACCCGCCACGGGCCATCGCCCTCGACGTCCTCTTCGAGCACGCCGTCCTCCGCCAACATACCGAGGAGCCGACACAGGAAGCGCTCGTGACGCCGCGCGATACCGAGCCGCCTACGCAGCGCGGCAAGTTCGGCGACCTCACCGATTGCGGGCGACCAACCGAGCTCCTGTAGGGCCCGCACCACGTAGTCGGTGGCCAGGCGGTCCAGGGTCGAGAAGTGTTGCGCGTAATGATCGACCTCCTCCTGACGGAGCCAGGACTGGATCTGCGGCCCCATCGCGGCCGCGGACGCTGCCGCCGACGGCGCGTGGCGTGCCATCACGGCGGATGGGGGCGTCGGTATCC
>CALBET010000808.1 GCA_937888665.1 uncultured Acidobacteriota bacterium | reverse complement strand
GTCCGGATCTGTGGGAGCCCCGGGAGGGTAACTTCCCGGGGCCACCCGGCCGTCCTCCGGGTAGGGATGCTGGTCCACGTGGTCACGGCCACGATGGGTGAGGGAGGTGTGGAGGGGCGGCGCTGGGCTTCTCCCCGTCGCGCGTTGACGAGTACACAATATTTGTAAAAACTTACACATGGAGGTCACATGCGAACGAACATTGACATCGACGATGACCTAATGCGCGCAGCCATGAAGACCAGCGGCGACCGTACCAAGCGCGCTGTCGTCGAGAGGGCTCTGCGGCTCCTGGTGCAGACGCACCAGCAGGCTGGGATACGACGGCTACGCGGAAAGGTGGCGTGGCGCGGTGACCTGCACCAGAGCCGCTTGGGCCGCGATACCGTGAGTCGGTAACCGGTGGTCATCGTCGACACGACCGTCTGGATCGACTACCTCAACGGCGTGGCTTCGCCGGAGACCGATTGGCTCGACGACCAAGCGACGCAGCAGCGATTCGGTCTGCTCGATCTGATGGTGTGTGAGGTTCTTCAGGGCATTCCAACCGACGGCGAAGCGTCGCGGGTGCTCCGGCAGCTGCAGCGGTTTCAGATCTTCGAAACCGGAGGAGTCGTCTTGGCGGCGGACGCGGCGACCAACTACCGTCTGCTGAGAGCGAAGGGGCGGACTGTTCGCAAGACCGTCGATTGTCTCATCGCGACGTTCTGCCTCCGCGAACGTCATGCGCTCCTGCACTGCGACCGCGATTTCGACGCCTTCGAGCAGTTCCTCGACCTGGTCGTCGTTCATCCGTGAGAGAACGCCCAGCGCTTGGTTCAGCTCGGCATGGCTCGTTGGAGCCAGTCCTGCTCTAACAGTGCCTCGCCCAAGCTCCGAGGCCGCCATAATCGGAGCCGCTTCGCAGCACATCAACATGGCACTGAGTCCTGGCACCCGCCTCGGGCACTGCCACGCAGATGGGCGTCATCACGACGGCAGCGTATGTGTCGCCGGAGCAAGCCAAGGGACAGGTCGCGGACAAGCGGGCCGACCTCTGGGCCTTCGGGGTCGTGCTGCTGGAGATGATGACTGGCGACACCCACCCTGGGTCTTTGGACGTCCGCAGAGTTGTTCTCCGACGTCTTTCGTCGCGACGCCCTCATGCATACGCTCTACGACGTCTCATCGGAGGGTCGGTTGCTGATGCTGAGCGAGAGCGCGTCGTCGGCGACCAGCGGCGTTCGCCTGCAGGTCGTCCTCGGTTTCGCGGACGAGGTGCATCGCCTCGTCTCGGCCGAGCACTAGACGATGGGGATGGAGAGCCACGGTGAGGACCCGAGCTGAGGAATGCTGAACTACGACGGGGCCATGACGACGATGCCGAGCGCTCGACACACATCGGCCAGACGCCGATCATAGGTGAGAATCCCCTCGAGTTCGTCTCCGAACTCCAGAGCGGCGGCCAGGTGCAGTGAGTCGAGGCTGCGGAGCATGTCGGGCTCCAGCGTGGCTGCCCGCTCGAACACGGCGGTCGACATCGTGACTAGGAACAACGCATCGAGCACCGCCCGGGCTTGAGCCATATGCGCCGGCGCCGCGCGGCGAGTCGCCCGGAGCAGTTCGGTTCGCAGGAGATCGCTCGAGGCGACCTGGCCGTCACGAGTGGTCAGCCAGCGTCGCAGCGCGGTCGAACTCTTCTCGGCGACCACCAACTTGACCGCAGCCGAGGTATCCAGGTAATACACAGGTTCAGTACCGCTCGGCGTTGCGCATCTTCCCCAACGTCGCAGATAGCGTCGGGCGATTGCGGCGTCGCGCACGTGGGGCCGGTAGCCCGCTCAGGGATCGAAGCGCGGGTCTGGCTCGGTCTGAGGCGATCAAGGCTTCGCTCGGGCTTGCCGCGATCGAAACCAGCATGGCCACGGGTTGCCCGCGATCCGTAATCGTCACCGGTTCGCCAGACCTGGCG
>CALBET010000807.1 GCA_937888665.1 uncultured Acidobacteriota bacterium | reverse complement strand
ATCCACGATACTGAATCCGCGTCGCAACTTCCCACACGAACCGTTGGTTCAAACAGGGAATCCCCCGTAAAGAACGTGGTCCTACACCACTGGCAGTCGAAGGCATAGCAGTGCTTGATCGTCTGCAGCGTCCGTTCCTCAAGCACTTCCATCAATTGTTGGCTAGTGCCTGCGACATGGCTGGGCAGGTTCCTTGCGGCCCGCTGCACCACGCGGGAGACTCGCGTCTCGATACACACGACAGAGATTTCGGGGCGCTGGCACCCTGGGCACGTCGGGGCCTTGGGGCTGTAGTGCGTCAAGTCGGATAGACGGCCGGCATCCGGTTCGTGTTCTGGGATGACTCGTTCAGAGTCTCGGCTGGGCGCGCCCCTTGGGTCGGCTTCTCTGAACAACACCACTCTGTCCTCACCGTCGGCTTCGATGCGGATCCGGCCGGGCGGATCCAGGAAGTCCGGAAAGCCTGCGAACGCGCCGGGGTTGTACCGGGTGCGTTCGTAGGTCTTGTCATCGATTCGTCGGAGCTTGTCCTCGTCCACCAGGCGGGAGAACTTGGCGCGCGGGATGCTCAATCCGCCCCGAACCTCCCGGGTGTCGTTAAATGCCATCGTTCCCATTGCCTTTCGCGAGGAGGGGGGCACGCAAGTGACTGACCTTCAACCGATTTCGCGGACCACCGGCTGGGCTGGCGCACCCGTGCCTCGTCGTGATACCTGCCACTCTACTGGCGCGGCTGAGAGGGTGCACGGAAGCTCCGGTGTCGTGCCATCGAAGCATCGAAACGGGGGCAGAAGATGCTGCATCATGCGCCAACCGATCCCGCATTGGGCGCATCGCTGTGGACCACGGCAAGCCTAGAGCCAGCCTCGGTCTTGGTCACGCGCAGCTGCGGAAATATGTCCGCCCGCATTGCCTCGACGTGGCTGATGAGCCCGACACGGCGGTTGGCACCGATCTGGTGAATCAGCTCCGTCGCGCGCTGCAGCCGCTCGGCATCGAGCCCACCGAAGCCCTCATCGATGAACAGCGTCTCGAGCCGTACGCCGCCCTTGTGTTCCTGCACGACGTCGGCGAGGCCGAGCGCCAGCGACAGCGCGGTCATG
>CALBET010000806.1 GCA_937888665.1 uncultured Acidobacteriota bacterium | reverse complement strand
ACCCGGGCGCGCCCGGTCCGCCCGTGATCCGCTGGATCTCCTCGTCGGTGAGCCCGGCACCCTGGCCCATGATGTTATGCCGCCCCCACACGTAATCGCCACGAGATAGCCACGCGGTCCGAAGAATGAGCAACTCCTTGTCGCGGAGTGGGATCGTGTAGTTCTGGACGAAGTGGATCGTGTACGCCCAGTAATTCCGACAGGTGTCGGTGCGCTCCGGGCAGAACTGCCTCAGCGGCGCCACTCCCTGCGGGTCCTCGGGCACATCGATTCTCGGGCCAGACAGCCGGTCGAAGGGCTGCACCCGGTCGACCGCACTGGGCGCGCGTGAGCCCTCCTGCCCCACGCCGACGAGGGAGAACGTACCCGACACGAGCGTCATGCCGATCACGGTAGCGAGCCACTTCATAAGGGCACCTCCAGGAAGTTCCGCAGTAAGAGCACTGGCACTGTTTCTCGTCCGCTGCCGGCAGTTGTCAGGGCGCAGCAAGGCGTTGGCGACGGCGACACGTCGCGATCGAGCTTGGTGTTGGGGTCCGACACACCTCGCCAATGCCCCCATGAGGCCGGTCGCGTCGTCGTGCCCGAGGCGGGTGTGTGGCGAGCAGCAGTCTGCTACCCCTGCGTCATTATCAGCTCGATCTGGTTGCCGTCCGGGTCCTTGACGAACGCGAAACTAAGGCTCCCGGTGGCGGAGGCAGGGCGGACAAGCGTGCCGCCATTGGCCTTCACGGCCGCGATCGCGTCGTCGAGGTTCGGCACCTGGAGGATGAGCGACGCCATCGCACCAGCCGGAGCATCGGCCGCCCGGGTCGCGATCACGATGGGCGTAGTCGTGGCCGTCCGCGCCAACTCAGCCGTCGATCCCGAGTTGATGACGATTTCCACGAACGTCGGTGTCTCCACCGGGCGCCTCGTTTCGGACATGCCGAACGCCTTCTCATAGAACGCCGCGATCGCCACGGGATCGGTCGCCAGCACCCGGATGGAGCGCACGCGGATGCCGCTCTCCTGCGCCATCGCCACGGTCGTCGCCGCCAGCACACACGCTGCCACCGCCGCGTTCACAAGTCTCATAGTCCCCTCCGGTACCGGCAGATCGTAACGGTTTGCCTCTTTGACTGTACCGGCGAAGCCACCACTGCATGGTGTCGGTCACCAGTGCGCTCGCGTCTGAGAGGAGCTATTCTACGCCCACGCGGTCAACCGGCTCCAGGGGGGTGCACAGAATTCTCCGTACACGGCGCACGGACGCATGCTCCGCGGGTCGGCCGAAGACCGGTCGTCGTCAGAGGACGTCATCACTTGCTGGTAGACAGCCGGCCCGCACGGGCCCGCGCATGGTTGAACTCAGTCGCCGACGGCCAGTACCGCGGCGTCCCCCCTAGCAGTCCCCTAGCAGCCCACCACCGTCGCCATTCGGTGCATGAAGCACAAACGGCCCTCCTCGTCACGATAGATGGGTGTGCCGCTGATTCGTTGGTCTGCGTCGTCTTGAATGAGCTGGCGGACTTGCTGAGCCGTACCGGGTGGTGTCTGGGTCGTTTGCAGCCAGCGCTCGACATCCTGCGGGCGTTGCTCCCATCGCAGGTTCTCAACCTCCAAGCCGGCCTCCCGATACAGCCCTACGAGCTGACTCAGCGACAACGCCGCGGTGTGAGACGGATCACGCAATCGCTCCCACTGGTCATAGTAGTTGGCCCGGTCACGGTGTTCACTGGCCACCAAATCTTCGACGGCGACCTTCCCGCCAGGCCGACAGACCCGCACCATTTCTGAGAACACCTGCTCGGGTGTGTCGAAGTGGTGAAAGGCTAGCCGGCAGACCGCGATGTCAAAAGTGGCATCCTCAAACGGTAGGTGCTTGGCATCAGCGGCTTCGAAGGACACATTGGTCAGCCCCCGCTGCGCTTGGTTCTTCCGGGCGATGGCGAGAGGGGCCTCGGTGAGGTCCACGCCAACGACCTCGCGGGCCACGGTGGCGAAGGCAAGAGCCACATGGCCCGGCCCGGTCGCGACCTCCAAGACGCGATTCTCCGGAGAGGGCTGGGCCGCTTGAACCAATCGCAGGGCCCACTCGACATCGACGATGGTCGGGTTGGTCGCGTAGGCCGTCGCCTGCTTGGTGAATTCCTGCTGGACGAGTGTGTTGTGCTCTGCAGAGGACCGCGCCATGCTCTCCCCCCAACCGTGCTGCTGTTGGCTAGCGCTAGCAGGTTGCGTGCTCAATCTAGAATCTGGATGGATTTTACTCCGAGCTGGAGGCACGCAGATCCCTCTCAAGCGGGCGAGCGGCGGAGTCGTTGTCGCCGGCGGAGATCATCGTCCAACCGGTTCCTTCGACGTACTGCGGCAGCTCCTCGCTCTGGACCGCGGACTTCCACGACTCTCCGATCAGGCCAGCTCGACCATTTCCACCAGGCCGGCAGGAAGACGCTGCGCCCAGTCGTCTTTCACACTCAGCATGACAAGGCTGAGCGCCACCTTGAGCGCCGTCTGGCTGATTCGTCCCTGCTTCACGATGGGTCGCCCCGAAGATTCGATGAGGAGAGAGTTCGCGGTCTCGCCGCCCAACGAACATTCGACGGACCGCTTCGCCGTCACTCGTCACGACCCGAAACCCGCTCAGGCCCAGAACCCACGTACAATTGCGCTGCGATCCCACCGGTCCTCCTTTGTGGTTTGCACATCAAGAGGAGATGACACCGGATGGTCCGGTGCCCGTGGGAGCGCCCTGACGACCAGGCCGCCCACCCAGCAGCGGTCCGCGCATAGGGCCGGGTTACGGGCGTTCGCGGATTGGAAAGGTGTTTCAGCGATGGTGGACCGATCTGACAACCCCGGCGTTTGGTTTCCCCCACCGCTATGGTATGCGCTGGCGATTCTCATCGGCGTCCTGCTCGATCGTCGCTGGCCCTTGCCAATCGCCGCAGGTCTCCTGAGCACGATCGGTGGTGTGTGCCTCGTCGGATGGATGGCTCTGACGTTCGCCAGCATCGGCCGATTTCGCCACTCGAAAACAAGTATCGTCCCTATTCGCCCGGCCGAAGCTCTCGTTGTGTCTGGCCCGTACCACTACACACGAAATCCGATGTATGTGAGTCTGGCCCTCCTCACAATCGCATGTGGACTGTTCCTGGCAATGTGGTGGCCGATCGTCCTGCTTGTTCCGACGCTCGCGATCGTCCAGCAGTTCGTCATCCTGCCCGAGGAGCGATATCTTCGGCGCCGTTTCGGCACCGAATATGAGGCCTACGCTCATCGCGTTCGTCGGTGGCTTTGACGACCGCCCCCTGCTCAAATCGCTGTACTCAAATGGCGAAGAGCCTGGTGTTCAATGTCCACCCCACGGAGGATCCGCTCGGCTCTGCCGCATGCCACCCCGGCCTGCCACGCCACCCTCAAGGGTGGTGGCGTGCCATACGCGGATGAGGGCACTGGCCCGGCTGGGGTTCCCTGACCAATTGGTCGCGTTGGAGACAGGCTCTTCGGTCGGGGTAGAACAGGCCCGCCTGTCCGAGTCTCGGTCCTCGAACACGACGCATCGGCGACATTCGTTTACGGGGTTGGCACGGGCTGCTAGCTCTTCGTCCCAGTTCTGCACCAGCACTATCTGGTTGTACACGGGCGGTGGTGCCAGGCGATTCGTCCCGAGCCGCATCAGAAATGAGCTTTTGATTTTCCTATAGATTCAACAGGCGGGCACCTACGGGCATTCGCCCCGGAGCGTCGGGGCAGATCGCCATGCTACCGTGTTGGGTTCGGGACCCCTTCGGGCTCCTCGCCACGGAACTCC
>CALBET010000805.1 GCA_937888665.1 uncultured Acidobacteriota bacterium | reverse complement strand
TGCAGCGTCACGATGGCAGCCCGACCGCCCTCCTCAAGCCGCTGGAACAGCAGGCGGGCGTTTGGCTCAGCCACCGACCTTCCGTCAACGGCCAGCATCAGGTCATCCACCTTCATCCCAGCCACATCCGCGGGCCCGCCGTCGACCGTGGCCGCGACACGCCAGCCGCCAGCGGTGTGCCCGGCCAGGCCGTCCGCCCAGCGAAGCGCCAACCCGTAGCGGAGAAGCTGCACCGGCGGGTCGGTAACAGGCTGACAGCCACGGGCCGGCAAAACCGTGTTGCCGTTGACTCGACGCCGTCCTCGAAGAATACGATAGCCCGTGAGTTCACCAGCCGGCAGCGCGTCTGACCGCGCCTCGAATGCCTCGACCGTAGTCACCGGCTCGCCAGCCCACTCCAGCAGCACGTCACCGGCCTGCAGCGACGGCTCGGGCCGGAACGCGTCCTCACGGACCTCTTCTATCAGCAGGCCCGCGTCGATCTCAAGCAACCCCAGCAGCTCGGCGTCAAGCTCCGTCACCGTGAGTGGCCGACACAGCACCGGCCGCTGTAGATCGGTGACAAGCCGTCGCACCACGCTCGATGACAGCAGGCGGGGACCAAGAGGCGAGTCGCCTCCACCGATCGCCACGCCGACCAGCCCCCCGTCCAGGTTGACGACGGCCGTCGCCCCCCACGCGGACAGTGTCATCGAGACGGCGAGCGACGGATCGCCGCCTGGCTGCGACTCGGCACGCGCGGCCACCAAATGCCCAGGCGTAATGGACGCCCGCCCCGAGCGGTCTCTCGTGACCGCCCCGACATACGCTCCAGACGGCACGGCGGCCGGCGGAACGAGCAGCAACGCATCGCTGCTGGCGCCATCGACCTCGAAGAGCGAGACCCCGCGGTCGGGATCGACCGCGATCAGTCCATGCGGACGGGGCGCTGGGGGCAGCGGTTGAGACGCGACCGGCTCCTCCCCCGGCTCCACAGTCTTGTCATCCTCACCCGCCACCTCGGCCTGAATCGGTTGGTCGCGCTCTTCCCCAGGGCCTGCCTCCGGCGTCGCTAGCATCCGGCCCCGCTCCACCTCGGCCAGCACCGCTTCGCCGGCCTCGGCCGAACTGATCGCCAGGCCCGGCACCACCACCACGGCCGGCACCGAGTCCGGGCCGACGAGGACCACGTTCCCCTCGACCCGCTCGCGCAGCTGCCGCCAGTAGTCGTCAAAATAGGTGAGCGGGGTCTTTTCGAGGTCCGGCCGGCGCACCACCGGTGGCGTGACCGCCGCGGGGCGCACCTCGTCCGCACTCGATGCCTCGACGGGCTGGTTCTTCACGAACGCGCCCTGCGCCAGGACGCCTGAGACGACCATTACCACCACCGCCGGAAGCAGCAGATGCCGCTCGTGCAGGGTGCGGATAACGGGGATGCGAAAGAATCCTCCCACGCGACGCCTCGAATTCGTGACTCTCGCTTCGAAACTGGCTGCACCCCGCCGCACGCGGGGCTACCCGGCAGCAGGACGCGGTCCTGCGACCCTGGCCGGAGTGGTGCCCTGGAAACAGCCCAACGCCAGGACGTCCGGCGGCTGGCCTCAAGGATGCGGTAGCGGCATGCCAGCCGCCGACGCAGATGCCAACTGGCCTGTTGATTTTAGTGGCAAACACGCCGGTGGCGCAAGACCTGCCCCCTCCAGTTAGCGGGCCCTCGACGCAAAAGGGCATCCCGGCGGCCACGCCGTCAGTCTGACGCGCGAATCTCCGCCCACCCACACGGGAGCAGCGATCCACATCGGGACCAGCGGACTTCGGCACCCCATCCTGCGCCTCGCTCCTCACATGCGGTGACGCCGTCCGGAAAACCACCGGCACACGGAAACAGCAGGTTGCTGTTTCATATTGGCACACGTCCAGCGAACATTATCGGTCATCATGGAACGCCACGACTCAACTAATTCTTTTGTTCGTAGCTATTTACAATGTTTAGTCAGGCAGGCACGACGTTTGCAAACAGACAGTCGACGAGCAGTCGTCGAAGGGGTGCTCGCCTCGGGTGCCTGCTTCAAACAGGCTGAAGCAGGCTTTGAACCCGAGGCGGTGTCGGTTTAGGGCACGGCTGGGCGGTGTGGGCGGAGGCCCATACGCGCGCCGTCCACCCCGGAACAGATAGGTCTCGTTCTGGATAGACAAAAGTTGCGTGTGAGATGGACGAACGTCGCTCTCTCTGCCTGATTAAGACAGGAAACGGGGCGAAAAAACGGAATTTTCAGTTTGGTGCAGACCTTGCACGGAGTCTCGGGCACAGGGGCGGAGCCGAGACTTGCACAGGTCTTCACGGAGACCAGCGGCGTGGTGCCCTCCGGCCAAGAAAAGGACGACAGAAATGGGGAGCCGGGCGTGTCAGAGGTAAGCACCGAACCGCCATCGCCAGATCGCGGACCGACCTCCCCTCGCCTGTCTTCCGCGCTGCGCCACTTGGTACAGGTCGCCGGCGTGGGACAGGAGCGCGATCTGATCGACGTCGTTCTTCAGGCTGCCGCAATCTGGTACGACCTTGACGTGCGCGGGTACAGACGGCATCTCCACGGGCGCTTCGTGCTGGAGGCATGGCTACCAGGAGCGGATCTCAGCTCGGCGCCACGCGATTTCAGTGGGTTTGCGACCGTGTCTGGTTGCGACATCGTACGGATTTCCTCATTTGCTGAGCAGGAGCAGCTTGGGTGGCACGGTCTCCCGGGCGATCTGCTGATGCTGCCAATTCCGTTCGATACGCAGGCACAGCCCCGCTGGGTCCTTGTGACCAGCGACAACTTCAACTCCCCTGTTGATCCCTGTCTTCTTATGCTGTGCCAAATCTTGGGGGTGCTGCTCCAGCAATCCGCCGCCAAGAAAGTCGAGGAGGTCCAACAACGCCTGCTCCACAGGCTGGTGCAAAGCGACGAGCCACTGGAGCAAGTGACCGAGGCCGCGATCAAAGACCTGGTCAATGTCGTAGACGGTGCGCAAGCTCGGCTGGTCGTCCAAACCGCGGGGGACGCACACCCTCGGATAATCGCGTCGGTGGGCGGTGACTGGACCGCGACTCCGCCCACTTTGGAGACTGGCCAGTCGGTCGTCTCGGCCAAGCGCATCACTGTCTGGCTCGCCCTGGGGCCCGGCGTTGTCGCGGTGTTTGACATGTGTCCCGATACAGACACGGAGTTTACCGACACGCAGGGCACGCTTGTCGAGGCTGGTCTCATGGTGCTGGGTGTGTGGCTCTCCGGCCGATTGAACGGCGCAACAAGTGAACACCGACCCAGCGTGCCGCGGTCCACTGCGGACTTCGAATCACGGATAGCCGACGAAGTGAGGCTCGCGGCGCGACTCACCGTTCCGGCCGGCCTGCTCGTGATGGACGTGCCTCCGTCCAGTGCATCGGTCGTACCTCGGAGCATACCGTCGCCCGTTCTACAAGACGTGTCGAGGCAGATACGGTCCTGGGACCTGGCCGGACGGCTGGACGGAGGCCACCTCGCTGTGCTCTTCCTCCAGGTCGATGCCGAAGGCGTGAAAGCGGCCGGCAACCGGATCCGCAGAAGGCTTGATGCCGTGGCGCGCGGGGCCGGTCTACCGCCGGTGAGACTTGGACTGGCGGCCTTCGCTCCCGGGGACGAGTCAGTCGCTTCGGTGGTGGCGAGGGCTAGAGCCAATGCCGTCCGATCCGAGCCAGGCACTTGAGATACATCACGTTCGACACGAGGGGAGAGACGATCTGAGTCATGGGGGCATACAGAAAGATTGGAGACCGGCGGGGGCGACTTCGATTTGA
>CALBET010000804.1 GCA_937888665.1 uncultured Acidobacteriota bacterium | reverse complement strand
TCCAGGGCCTCCTGGTCAATATCAGCGACCACGAAGGAGTCATGCACCGGCATAGGACACCGACCAGTCCTCCCGATCATCCGCAACATCACCCGCACCGCCATATCCGAATCACGCCGCTGAAACCGTGCCCCGCAGTCTGACCCGAAGAACTCCGCGATGGGGCGGTGCTTGTCCTCGATGGCGGAGACGATCTTCTCGGCGTAGGGGCGGCACTCCGCCCGGTGCCGGGTGGCCAGCCCGCTGTGCTCCCACAGCTCGTCGTCCTTGCTATGAAGGTCTTCGATCAGGGCAGCGACGGCTTTGTGCCGTGCCGTGGCGTTGAGCAAGACGTTGAACGCCCGCTTGACCACCACACGGTCGAAGCCCTCGATCTCGTACTGGTCGCCGGGCGGGATCGCCAGACCGGCCTCGGCGTAGGCCATCACAGCGTGCTGGTTGGCATAGTCGATCTCGACCACCGGGCGCATTGCCCCGTCGATGAGCAGCCGGAGGTCGAGTCTGTCTTTGGCCCAGATGTTCTGGAACGAGATTCCCAGGCAGTAGCACCGGCCACCAAGGCTGGTGTTGCCGTTGAACACCCTGCGCATCAACTCGATGGGGAACGGCTTGCCCAGCCGGTAGAGGTGGAGTCGGCTCAGCGCGTCGTTTAGGGCCTCGACCTCGGCCCGCAGCGCGTTGGTCTCGTCGGTGTCGTCGTAGTCGATCTCCCGCTTGTCCTCGCGGTCACGCACCACGATGAATTCGGCCTGGTGTGGCTCGCCGCGCGGCTCCCACACGTCGATCACCGGGGCCAGCAGTTCCCGCAGCGCGGGGGTGGCGTGAGCCACGGGCTGGCGGCCACCGCCGGGTTCCCAGAACCCGTCCTGGTGGCTGATCAAGCCGGCCTCCTTCAACACGTCCATCGCGTGCGTCACGAAGTGCCAGCTGTAGTAGTTGTCGCCGCGCCGGTACCGCTTGGGGATGCGGTAGTCGTCCTTGTGCCGCGAGTACCGCACCCAGGAGCCGCTCGTGAGAGCCTCCACAACCAGCGAGCGGGCACAGGCGGCGATGGCCCGCCTCATTGCCGGGGTAATTACCTTCCCCGGCTTGTTCGGCAGACAGCCGGGCAGCAAGGGATCAAGCAGCTCTACCACCGGGGCCAGCTGGTCGTCCCGCCAGCCGAGGACGAGAGGCGGGTGCGGCCCCTTGAAGAGCTCGCTGTCGAAGATGTCGAGGGCAGTCCTCACCAGCACACCCCCGCATGCTCAAGATGGCACTCAGGGCACAGCGGAGGCTGCTGTGCGGTCATCTCCTTGGCGGTGCGCGGCTGACGCAACTCGACCGGCTTGGCCATGCGGACGGTGACAGTAGGGGCACGACAGCCGTTATGCACAAAGCGGTCGAAGTCGCGGTGGAACCGGATGTCCTCGCCGACCGTGATCGGGAAACCGCACCGATTACACATGCCTGGGTACCGCGCCCTGAATAGCCCTGAGCGCGTTGAACTGTGGGTGCCAGTGCATGCCCTGGGGGCGCGAGCCAGTTCCGCCCAGGCCGATTCCAGGAGTGCATGGTCTAACCGGTTGAGTTTCTTCGTCACGTTGCAGCCACCGTCTCTGCCGATTGGGGGATGAGCGGCGTGCGGTCGTACCACCTCAGCCGATTAATCGCTTCCTGCTGGTGGGAGTGAGACCAGCGAGTTGCTGCGGCGGATCGGCCTGTGGCCGCAACGTGTTGCGGCAGGCGTCGAGCGCGTCGGCGATGTCCTGGTCGGTCATCCTCCAGATGCGCCCGATCTTTCGGGCCGGGAACCTACCCGACCGAATTTGGTCAACGACCCACCGCACTGAAGGCGCACCAATCCTGTCGGCCACATCGGCGATGGCGTGAGTGGCCGCCGTCACTCAGCACCACTGCCAGCGACTGCCAGCAGATTCATTACCCGCCGACTGATTTCGGGCGTGATCGGCGGTGCCTTGGCGACAGCATTGCGCACCGCCACGATGAGGGATTCCTCTCCCATCCGACGACGCGCGTCGATGAGTTCGGGATCAGCGGGATGGCGATGACGAGTCAGGACGGCCACACGGGCACGCTCCCTCGAGAAATTGGTCGACAAGACAACACTCCAAAAAGACGAAATGGAATCTGGGACTTCGCTTTTGTGGTGCTTCGGCCTCATCGCTCTGCGCCTGATACCCCGATGCACTCTTAGTTCAGGCGGGTAGGTGCTTCCCGGCGGCGTCTGACGCACCCGTCCCGGTTCTCCACAGCCAACACTAGGGTCGTTTACTCAGGGTGTCAAGAACGCGACACTGAAAACTGTTGTGGCCGTTGCTATTTCGCTATAACGTTTCTACAGTTTCCCTATAGGGTGATCGGATTAACCGAAGCGCACCAGCCGACTATTCGCGAAGCTTCAGCGCGTCATCCATCGCAGCGGCAACTGTTTCCATCGACCGGCGGTCAAGGTGCCCGTACAGGTCAACCGTAGTCTGAATCGACTCGTGGCCCAGGTGGTCGGAGATCACGGGCAAGAGCACGCCACGCTGGATCAGCCAGGACGCGGCGGTATGCCGCAGATCGTGGATGCGGGGCCGCAGAACCTCTATCGCAGGGTCGCTGATGGGTTGGCCGTGCTCATCGACAGAGGGCCATGCCCGGTTTACCGCTGGTGCCCAGACACGACGAATGAACCCGTGCGACCGTACCGGGCCACCTGCCCGGTTAGTGAACAGGAAGGCGCGGCTGTAGTCGAGCTTGTCGAGCACCGAAGCGGGGAGGTTGATCATCCTCGTGCTCTTCGGGGTCTTGGGCGGCCCGAGCCGGTAGCTACCAGCCCCGGACTTCCAGGCCCTGACGATGTTGACGGTTCCTGCGTCTCGGTTGACATCCTTTGGCCGCAAAGCCGTTGCCTCACCCCACCGGCATCCCGAGGCAACCAGGAACTCGACCAGAGGCCGCCACGGCTCGGTCACAGCACTGAGGAGCCGGTCGTACTGCTCGCGGTTCAGGAACAGCGTCTCTGGCCTTGTCCAGCGTGGGAGTCGAATCCCGTTACAGGGGTTGGCGGTGATGTGTTTGGGGACGGCAGCGTTGAGGGCTGCGGACAGCAGACCGTGCTTGTTGCGGATGGTTTTCGCGCTCGCCTGCCAGCCGTCCTCGTCAGGCTCGTTCATGTCCTTGAGCCAGAGCTTCACATGGTCGCTGGACAGCGCAGTCAATGGGATGTCGCCCAGGAACGGGCCGATGTCGTTGCGGAGGTAGGCGCGGTACTTCTTCACCGTTTCGGGTTCGATCCCGGTGAGGTGGTCGAGGTAGTGGGTGATCCACTGCTCGACAGTCTGGGATGTTAGGTCGGCCTCTTTCAGCATCGCCAGGGCGTTCTGCACTCCGAACTTGTTGGCCTGTTCGCAGAATCGGGAGGCGGTGAGGTGGTCGTCGAATGAGAGGCTCGATTGCTTGCCGTCCAGGCGATAAAGCACCGCGTAGTACTCGGTGCCGTCCTTGCGGCTGCGCATCCTGACAGAGGCCATACCGACCGACACTAACCCGGTTGTTGACGGGAGTGTTGACGCGAAATTACGCCGGGGGCGAAAAAACGCCCTGAACTCGGTAAATTCTGGTGGAGCTAAGGGGATTCGAACCCCTGACCCC
>CALBET010000803.1 GCA_937888665.1 uncultured Acidobacteriota bacterium | reverse complement strand
CGCCATCACGGGTGATCGTGTCGGTGGCGGCCTCCCAGTGTGAACGTCTGCTGTCGCGGGCGCGGGCGCGGTCGGTCCCCGCGGCGGTCATCGGGAGCACCGGAGGCGACCGGATCCGTCTCGCGGTGGACGGGGAGCAGGTTGCGGACATCGGGTTGGACGAGGCGGAACAGGTGTGGGGACAGGGACTGACTCGGCACTTCGAACAGGACGCCAGTGTGCTTTGATCGTGATGCTTCGCGGCGCAGAGATGGTGCGCATCACGGTGGCAGGATACTGGCAGGGAGGCGTGACCCGTATTGACACTCACCGCCGACAGCGACACCGGTAACGACAAGTTCAGGGACGAATGCGGGGTGTTCGGGATCTACGGACATACCGAAGCGCCGGCCCTGACCCGGCTTGGACTCTATGCACTGCAGCATCGGGGGCAGGAGAGCGCGGGCATCGCCACGGCGGACGGCGAGCGGCTCTACCTGACTCGAGCCATGGGGCAAGTGTCGGAGGCGTTCGACGAGCGTACGCTGTCGACCTTGCACGGCGATATGGCCATCGGGCACGTGCGCTACTCCACCGCTGGGGACAGCCTGATCGTCAATGCGCAACCGATCCTCATCGATTGCGTGCATGGTGAGATTGCGCTCTGCCATAACGGGAATCTGATCAATGCGCCCGAGCTCCGGACGGAGCTCGTCGGGAAAGGGCATATCTTTCAGACCAATAGCGACACCGAGGTCGTGTTGCACCTGTACGCGCGGTCGAAAGCGCCAACACCGCAGGACGCCATCGTCGAGTCCGTCGCTCAGGTGCACGGTGCGTTCTCGCTGGTGGTGCTGACGAAAGATCTCTTGATCGCCGTGCGCGACCCACACGGGTTCCGCCCGTTGGTGCTCGGCCAACTCGGCGATGCGATGGTGGTGTGCTCGGAAACCTGCGCGCTTGACCTGATCGGCGCGCGGTACGTGCGCGACGTCGAGCCGGGGGAAGTGTTGGTGATCGGTCGCGACGGGGTGCGATCGTATCGGCCATTCCCGGCCGCACAGCCGTCGCACTGCGTGTTCGAGCACGTCTACTTCGCGCGGCCAGACAGCCTGGTGTTCGGGGAGAGTGTCAACGAGATCCGCACGAATCTCGGTCGGTTACTGGCACGGGAAGCGCCGGCCGATGCTGACGTGGTGGTGCCGATTCCCGACTCTGGCATGTGCGCGGCAGTCGGATACGCCGAAGAGTCCGGGTTACCCATCCGGATGGGGCTGATTCGGAATCACTATGTCGGTCGGACGTTCCTCGCGCCGCAACAAGAGATTCGCGGGTTCAGAGTGCGGGTGAAGCTGAACCCCGTGAGAAGCATCATTGAAGGGAAGCGCGTGATTCTGGTCGACGACTCCCTTGTCCGGGGAACGACCAGCCGGAAGATTGTCGGCATGATTCGAGCCGCTGGCGCACGCGAGATCCATATGCGCATCAGCTGTCCTCCGACCGTGTCGCCTTGCTATTACGGGATCGACACGCCCAGTCGGTCTGAGTTGATCGCATCCAATCACACCGTGGAGGAGATTCGCGGGTTCGTAAAGTCAGATTCATTGCAGTATTTGAGCCTGGCCGGATTACGCCAAGCAGTGGGGCCTCGGAGTGGCGACTACTGCACGTCCTGCTACACCGGCGAGTATCCGGTGGAGGCGCCGCAGGACGAGCAGGCATACATGCAGATGGCGCTGAAGCTCCCGGGCGATCAGTAATGACTCGACCGACAGCCGTCGCGGTCGCCAGCGTGGTGCTGCTCGCAGCGGGGCTCTCCGCGGCCCAACCAGGTCCGGTTGATGAGCAGGAGCTGCGGACGGCCATCGGCCGGCTCGGTGACTTCGACTACGCCGTGCGAACCGCCGCCAGCAGTCTGGTCCGACGTGCTCCCATCGAGCAGGTTGGTCCCACACTTGCCGCCGCGGTCACCGGTCACGACGACGCGTACGTTCGGTTCCGGGCACTGGTGCTGCTCGTCGGTTTTGGCGGCCCGGCGGCGAAGCAGGCTGTCCTCGATGTCATTGGGGACCCGAATGACCGCCTCCGGGCGGTGGCCTACGGGTACTTCGAGCACAATCCGGATCCGGCGATGGCGCCTCGATTATTGGGGGCGCTTGAGACGGAAACGTCTGAATTCGTGCGCCCGGCGCTGATTCGGGCGGTGGCGGCGCACGACGCCGACCCGGCGGTACGGGCGCGGCTGATTGTGGACATCGACCGGGGGGTCGACTTTTTCCGCGGTGGCGTGATCGAGGCGCTCGGAGACCGCGGCGCGGCGTACGCACTTGATCCACTGATGCGTATTGTCGGTGAGCCGGGACCACTCCAGGACGATGCGCTCCTGGCCTTGACCCGGATCGGCGACCCGCGCGCGTTGGCGTCGATCGCCGCGTTGCAGGGAAAAGACCCGGAGCTGGAGCCGATGGTTTCGGCCGCCGTGGGCGCCCTTGGCGCGGATCGGGAAGCGCATTTTCGGTTCGTGCTCGAGTCGCTACGGTTTGCCGCTGCGGGAGACCAGCCGGACTTGGTGCGCTCGTCGGCTGCCGGTCTGGGGGCGCTCGCATCGGTCGGCGAGGCGTTCGCGGTCCGCGGGCTGTTCGACGTCGGGGTCGATGCCGACCCGGCCCCGAGGGATTCCATCGCGTTGGTGGTCGGGATGCTGGCGATGCGTCACCCGGCCACCGTTCTCGGTCACCTCGAAGTGAGGGCAGACCTGCCCGCGGCGGCACTGCTGCTTCGTGACGGGTTCGATATCCTCGACGAGGATCTTGAGGAGGAACGCTTCTTCATGACCGCTCGTACCGCGTTCTGGGCCGCGCCAGAAGGGTCTCGGTCGCGAAGGGTCAGCGAAGAACTCATTCGGGTGCTCGAGTTCTGATGGCCGATCCCTTGGTTCCCGGGAAAGACGAGCGCTCCGCGACGTCGGAGATGCGTACCCCGGTCGACTACAAGTCAGCCGGTGTCGATATCGACGCCGGCCACGAAGCAGTCAGGCGGATCCGAGCGCTGGCTCGCGGCACGTTCACCCCTGGGGTGCTCTCGGAGATCGGTAGTTTCGGAGGGCTGTTCCGCCCGGATCTGAGCGGGCTGGCCGAGCCGGTCCTGGTGTCGAGCGCTGACGGCGTCGGCACGAAGCTGAAGGTGGCCTTTCTCACCGGTCGGCACGGTTCAGTCGGTCTCGATCTCGTCAACCACTGCGTCAACGACATTCTGGTGCAGGGGGCCACGCCCCTCTTCTTTCTCGATTATCTCGCCACGGGCCGGCTGTCGCCTGACGTGACCGCCGAAGTGGTGGTCGGACTGGCCAAAGGGTGTATAGAGAACGGCTGTGCGCTCCTCGGGGGCGAGACCGCGGAGATGCCGGGGTTCTACGCCGATGGCGAGTACGATCTCGCCGGATTCGTGGTGGGTCTCGTGGATCGCGCTCGGGTCATCGACGGTCGCCGCATTCACGCCGGCGACAGTCTGATTGGGCTGCGGTCCAGTGGCCTCCACACCAACGGCTATTCGCTGGCCCGTCACATCATTTTCGAGCGGCTCGGGTTGGCTGCCGACTCCACGGCGGAGGGGCTGGACGGGGTCGTGGGTGAGGTGCTGTTACGTCCGCATCGCTCCTATCTGGGCCCGCTGCGTGGGCTTCTGGCCGAGGCCGAGACCCCGATCAAGGGGATGGCGCACATCACCGGCGGCGGGTTGTCGGACAACCTGCCGCGCGTGCTGCCTGAGGGCACCGGGGCGGAGGTCGATTGTGGGAGTTGGACTCCCCCTCCTATCTTCAGGTTCCTCCAACACCACGGCGCCGTGCCCGATCGCGACGCGTACCGGACCTTCAACATGGGCATCGGCATGGTCGTGGTGTGCGCGGCGGACATGACCGACCTGCTTCTGGCTCGGCTCCGGGACGTGGGAGAGAGCGACGCGGTGGTCATTGGCCGGGTCACGTCGGGAGACGGGACGGTGAGATACCGCTAAGGTGGAGCGGCGAGTCATCAGATCGGCCGACACGCACGATGGTAGAGAATGAGACGGGCCACACGGGCGACGTGGCTCACGACGACAGTCGGCGCCTGGGCGTGCTGATCTCCGGCCGGGGCAGCAACCTGCAGGCCATGATCAACGCCGTGGCGGCCGGGTCTCTGGACGCCGAGATCGCGGTCGTGATCTCCAATAAGCAGGGCGCCGGGGGCCTGGACCGTGCCCGCGCCGCTGGCATCGAAACGGTCGTGCTGGAGCATACGTCGTACGTGTCGAGGGAGGCCTACGATGGCGCGCTCGTTGCGGAGCTTCGTCGGCGGGAGGTCTCGTTGGTCTGCCTGGCGGGGTTCATGCGCTTACTCAGTGCCAACTTCGTGCGGGCGTTTCCTCACCGCATCCTGAATATTCATCCGTCTCTGCTCCCGTCGTTTCCCGGATTGCGCGGCCAGGACCAAGCCTGGCGCCATGGGGTCAAGGTGGCCGGCGCCACGGTCCATATCGTGACACCAGAGCTCGATGCTGGTCCTATCGTGGCGCAGGCCACGGTGGCGGTTGAGCAGACCGATACGCCGGACAGCCTGGCGGCGAAGATCCTCGTGCTGGAACATCGGATCTACCCCGAGGCCATCGGGGTTGTGCTCGATGGAAGCTGGCGTATCGAGGGTCGCCGATTCCTCAGCGACTGATCCGGAGACGTCGGTGCGGCGCGGGGCGATGGGGCCCCCGCAAGCGACCGGCGTGGGGTTCGGGGC
>CALBET010000802.1 GCA_937888665.1 uncultured Acidobacteriota bacterium | reverse complement strand
TCGTGGCGGTGTGGCACCCCCCTCGCGATGTGGCGCAGGCCTTTAGGCCTGCGATCGCACGGCTAAAGCCGTGCGCCACTGTTCGTGGCGGTGTGGCACAGGCCCTCGGGATGTAGCGCAGGCCTTTAGGCCTGCGATAGGCCTGCGATCGCACGGCTAGAGCCGTGCGCCACCGGTCAGGGCTTCGAGTTTGCGGCCGGCGGCTTGGAGGGTCTCGTCGCTCTTGCAGAAGGTAAATCGGACCTTCGTCCGGCCGAGCGACGGGTCGTGATAGAAGCTGCTTCCAGGCACGGCCGCCACGCCAATCTCCGCGACCAGATGTCGCGCGAACGCGTGGTCGTCGGCGAACCCGAAGCCGGCGACGTCGGTCATCACGTAGTAGGCGCCGTCCGGCTTGAAACAGACGAACCCCCTGGGCTCGAGCAATCCCACCAGCATGTCGCGCCGGTGCTGGTAGCCGGCTGCCAGCTCCGAGTAGTAGCTGTCAGGAAGCGACAGCGCGGCCGCCCCAGCCTGCTGGAGCGGCGCCGCTGCCCCGACGGTCAGAAAGTCGTGCACCTTGCGAATGGCCCCGGCCAGCCGAGGGGGCGCGATGGCCCACCCCACGCGCCAACCGGTCACACTGTAGGTCTTCGACACGCTGTTGATGGTGACGGTCCGGTCGGCCATTCCGTCGATCGTCGCCATCGGCACATGCCGACACCCGTCATAGATGATGTGTTCGTAGATCTCGTCGGTAATCGCCAGCACGTCCCATCGGTGGCACAGCTCCGCGATGGTCGCCAGTTCGGCCCGAGTGAAGACTTTGCCCGTCGGATTGTGCGGGCTGTTGATGATGATGGCGCGAGTTCGGTTGTTGAAGGCGGCGGCCAGCGCCTCCGGATCGAACGTCCAGTCCGGCTCATGCAACGTGACATAGCGGGTGACGGCGCCGGTCAGGATGGCGTCCGGAGCGTAGTTCTCGTAGAACGGCTCGAAGACCACCACCTCGTCGCCCGGATCCAGCGTCCCCAGCATCGTCGCGACCATCGCCTCCGTCGACCCGCAACAGATCGTGACCTGCGTGTCCGGATCGACCGGCACACCGTACCGTCGGGTGAACTCTCGGGCCACCGCCTGGCGGAGCGGAGCCGCGCCCCAGGTGACCGTGTACTGATTCACATCGGCCGTGATGGCCTCGCGGGCGGCCGCCTTGACCGCTTCCGGAGCCGGGAAGTCGGGAAACCCCTGCGACAGGTTCACGGCGCCGTGGTGCTGGGCCAGTCGGCTCATCTCCCGGATGACAGACTCCGTGAACTGGGCGACCTTTTGCGACACGTGGCGCGTGGACATGGCGAGATTATACGGCGCTTCTCGGAACTGCACGGGAAGGTCGCGCTCCGGCGTGGTCCGGTCGTCTAGACGCAAGTTACTGCAACAAATGGGGTTCGTTACTGCAACGGTGTATGATTTCAGGCATGATGTGTGGATCTCGCGGGAGTGAACTGATGCGACGTATTGGGCTATTCGATATGACTCTCCGCGTTGTCCCGTGGGCCATCATGGCGATGGTGGCGGTCGCCAGCTTGGCCACGCCGGTGGTCGCCGGTCAGCAGACGGCGGCTGGCGAAGATCAGCTCCTGCCCCTCACCGCGTTCTCGCCATCGTTGCTCGGCATGTACCGAAAAGTGCTGGAGATCGACTCCGACATCAAGCGGTTCACCGACCAGTACGGGCTGGATCTGAACCTGGCGCGCGCCGTGGTCCTGCATGAATCCGGCGGCAACGGCTCGGTCGTGTCCGTTGACGGCGCCCGCGGCTATTTTCAGGTGATGCCGGCGACCTTCCGCGAGCTGCGCGTCGACACCAACATCGAAGGCGGCATCAAATATCTCGCGCAACAGGTCAAGCGTTTCGAACGCGAGGACTACGCGCTGGCCGCCTACAACGGCGGACCAGGCCGCGTGTCGCGCGAACGACCCATGTATCTGGAGACGCTCCAGTACGTCGTGCAGGTCAGCGACTACCGCAATGTGCTGAAGCTGTACGAAACCTCCATCAGGCACCATGCGCTCGACATCCGGCTCGAGACGGTGGCCGAGGGTGACAGTTGGTGGTCGATCTCCCAGCGGTTGGGGCTCTCTATCCTTCAGCTGCGCCTCCACAACCCGTTTCTGGCCACCCGGGCGCTCCAGGTCGGACAGCACGTCGCCTATCCGCCGGCTCCGCGGAACGACCTGTTTACCACCGAGGACGACCACCTGCTGTACCGGACCCGGCATGGCGACAACTACCTGCGGCTGGCCTTCATTCTGGAGGTTGACCTGGAGACGCTGCGCAACGCCAACAGCCTGTGGCGTCTCCAGAGCCTACCGGCCGGTCAGCTATTGCGCGTGCCGCTGGAATGGACTGGGAAGTACAACGAACACGTGGTGCAGGCCGGCGACGATCTGAAGCAGATCGCCGAGAAACTGGATTCGAATCCGTGGCGGGTCGTCCGTGATAACGCCCTGTGGGACCAGCAGCTGACCCCAGGCGCGACCCTGCGGGTCCGTCCTGAGGCGCCGAGACCGACGTTCCTCACCTACCGCGTGGCAAGCGGCGACACCCTGGGCCGCATCGCCTCCCGACACGGCACCAGTGTGAGCGCGATTCAGTCCGCGAACGGTCTCGGACGCAATACCGTCATCCGCATCGGCCAGAGCCTCCGCGTCCCCGCCGCCGCGAACTGATGGCGGCCCGGGCCTGTCGGCCCGGCCGGTTCAGGCGTCAGAGCCGGGACGATCCCCGGCGTCCGTATCGAAGGGCAAGGTCGGCCCATGTTCCTCGACGATCAGTGCATGCACATCCTGACCGACGAGCTGGGCCGCCCGGGCCGCGGTCAGCGCTTCCATGCAGTGCCCCGCGTGGCTGGCCAGAATCTCGAGTGACTCCCGCCACGCCGCGGCTGGCTCGCTCGCGGCATCGTCCCCGTAGAGCACGGCCATGACCTTCCCGCCGACGATGACCGGCACCGCCATGGCTCCCACGCCGGCCGGTAGCGCCGCGAAGGTCGGCGCCACGCCGGCTGGCACCCCGTCCGCGCCGGACACCAACGACTGTGTCTGGCCGGTCACGACCGCGTGTCCAACAAGACCCGCCTCGCCGAGTTCCAGGTCTACTTGGTGTGCGGGGTCCAGAGCAGGCTCGAACGCGGTGAACACCCAGCCCCGCACCCGATCGTCCTGAACGGTCAGCACGGCCGCGCGAGACGCCTCGTGGGCGGCCAGTTCTCCAAGGGCGTCCAGCGCGTCGGTCAGGCGCGACACGCGGTCTAGCCGCCGGATGCCGTCACGCATCCGGCTCACGGCGTCATCGATCGGTGGCGGCGGCGGTGGCGGCTCTGGCGCGGGCACGGCGACAGCCGCAGCCTTGGCGGCAGCCTCGGCCGCCTCGGTTGCCGCTGCCGTCGCCGCTGTCAACTCCGACACCAGCGTCCGCTCCGCTTCGTCTCGTAGCCGGTCAAGACGCGACGCCAGCGTCCGGTCCGCCTCCTGTCTGGCCGCCGCGAGCGCCGCCTCCAACACACGTTGGCCTTCCGCCCGCACGCTGGTAACCTTCTCGGACAACTGCCGGTCCGCCAGCTTTTGCGCCTCGCGAAGCTCCGTCGCCTGCCGCGCCTCGGCCGCGGTGCTGGCCTCACGCAGTTTGGCGGCCCACGCCTGTTCCACCTCGCCTCGGACCCGCGCGCTCTCTTCTCGCACGGCGTGCGCCTGCTCGTCCTGGGCGACACGCCGGCTGTCGTCGAGCACGCTCGCACGTTCCTTGGCCGCCGCGGTCAGCAATTCGCTCACGAAGTCACGAATTTCCTGCTCGGTCAGCTGACGAATGCGCTGCAGCAGCTGCTCTCCGCACTGCTGCACTGTGTCCTCAAGGGCCATGACGTCTCGCATTATCCCGATCGTCAGAGCCCCAGGTCAAGGGGCACTGAACGCTCGAAGTCTCAATTCGTCAGCGAGTTACGAGCGCGCCAGAGATATTCCCTGGCGAACCGATCTCGCGCTACAATATATGTTATCGGTTCGGAACGACCGAATCGTACCGGCGGGCCCCGATACCCGCCGCTGAACTCCACCACTTGGGGGGCGACACGGCTTCGACGGGGATAGGCGAACTCGGGATGCATGCCGAGCACCATCGACTCGTTAATCCGATGGAAAAAACCATAACTGCGGATTCGCAGCTCGCTCTCGCCGCTTAAATAAGCGACGACGTCCCCCTGCTTTTGCCTGCGGGGTGGGATCGGATGTCATATAGCAGGCTGGCTTTGACCCGGGGCGCCGACGGGCCGAAGTAAGAACCTCTGACGCTCAGCCATCGGTGGTTTTGGTCGCGTTTTTACACTGATGGCGAAACTCAAAGCGCGGACACGCATGTAGAGTCCCGGGAGGACGTATCTTCGGACGCGGGTTCGACTCCCGCCGCCTCCACCATCCTTCGCTCGCGTTCAGAGGCGAAGGATGCCCGCCATAGCTTCAGCGACGGCGGGCCTGTACCGTCACTCTGCGAGCTACGGCTGGCAGGCCAGCCCCTTGAGTCGGGGTGCTTTCGCGCCATCCGGGTTGGTGTGCCAGCGTTGCGAGATCGGATCGCCAACGGCGAAGGCTGCGCGCCATAGCTCGTTGACGGGGCACAAACGTCAACGAGCGACGGCGGGCCTCTCCCGAACAAGCCACAAACCTTTCGCCGGCACGATCGGCGGCGTACTTGCACCTCCGGGTGCATGCCC